>JANQUX010000431.1 GCA_030730545.1 Maribacter sp.
ATACCAAAATCTATTCCAAATTAATTATTCTTATCCGGAATTAAAGCAAAATCTAAATGCCTTTTGACTAAATCGGTACTTTTAACCATAACGGTTATCTCATCACCTAAGGTATATTTCTTTTTGGTGCGTTCACCAACGATAGCGTATTGCTTTTCGTCAAAGATATAATAATCTCCCTTGATGTCTCTAATACGAATCATGCCTTCACATTTATTATCAATGATTTCAACATAGATTCCCCACTCTGTAACACCACTTATAACTCCGCGGAATTCTTCATCTTTATGATCCTGCATAAACTTGATCTGCATGTACTTAATAGAATCTCGTTCAGCACTTGAAGCTAAATATTCCATATCTGAAGAATGTTTACATTTCTTCTCGAATTCTTCGGCATTTGCAGAACTACCACCATCTAAATAATGCTGTAATAATCGATGCACCATTACATCGGGGTATCTTCTAATCGGAGATGTAAAATGAGTATAATAATCAAAAGCTAACCCATAATGCCCAATATTATCAATAGTATAAATCGCTTTACTCATACTACGTATCGTAAGTGTATCGACCATATTTTGTTCTTTTTTACCTTTTACATCTTGTAGTAATTGGTTTAAAGAAGAACTTATAGATTTCTTATCCTTAAAATCTAATTTATGTCCGAATTTAGAAACGATACCGTTCAAAGCCATTAACTTATCTGGGTCTGGATCATCATGTATTCTGTAAACGAAAGTCTTTTTTGGTTTTTGTTTACCAATAAACTCCGCCACTTTTCTATTTGCCAATAGCATAAACTCTTCAATAAGTTTATTGGCATCTTTAGATTCTTTAAAGTAAACACCGATTGGCTCGCTATTTTCATCAAGATTAAAACGAACTTCAACTTTATCAAAAGACAAAGCACCTTGATCCATTCGCTTATCTCTCATAATTTTTGCAAGTCTGTCCATCTCTAAAGTAGCCTCTACAACATCTTTAGACACAGAATAAGCTGCATCTCTAATCGATATATCTTCTGGTATATCGCCACTACCTGTCTCAATGATATACTGAGCCTCTTCATATGCAAAACGTTCGTTAGAATCGATTACAGTTCTACCAAACCATTGATTTCTTATGGTTGCATTCTTATCTAGCTCAAAAATGGCAGAAAAAGTATACTTTTCTTCATTAGGTCTTAATGAACACGCATTATTAGAAAGTACTTCCGGTAACATAGGTACTACGCGATCAACTAAATAAACAGATGTTGCTCTTTCATAAGCTTCATCATCTAAAATAGTATCTTTTAATAAGTAATGAGAAACATCGGCTATATGAATACCTATTTCATAATTACCATTCTCTAATTTTTGAAACGATAATGCATCATCAAAATCTTTAGCATCTTTTGGATCAATGGTAAACGTAAGAACATCGCGTACATCTCTACGTTTTTTAATTTCTTCTTCTTTAATACTGGTATCTAACCCATCGGCAAAGTTCTGTACATCTGCAGGGAAAGAATACGGTAAACCATACTCCGCTAAAATAGAATGAATTTCGGTATCATGTTCGCCCGGTATACCTAATACTTCGGTAACCTTACCAAAAGGAGAATCTACATCATCTGGCCAATCGGTAATTTCAACTAAAACTTTCTCACCATCATTTGCTCCATTTAATTTATCTTTTGAAACAAAAATATCAGTGTACATTCTAAAATCTGTTGGGCGTACAAAAGCAAAAGTCTTTTGCATATCAACAATACCAACAAAGGTTGTCTTGTACCTTTCAAGTATTTTCACTATTTCGCCCTCTAATTTTTTACTTTTACTTCTAGGGTAGATATAAACCTCTACTTTATCTTTATGAAAAGCTTTATTTAATTTATTTGCAGGAATAAAAATATCGTCATCCATACCTTCGACTACGATATATGCATTTCCTTTTCCTGTAACGTCTACAGTACCTTCGTGATAAGATTTAGTATCTTCTAAAACTTGATACTGACCTCTATCAACTTCTTTAATTCTTTTTTTCTCTTTCAGCTCAGTTAACCTTTGTATAAGCGTATTTCTTTCTTGAGCATCGGTAATATCAATTTTAGCAGCAATCTGCTTATAGTTGAAACTTTTATTCGGATCCTTTTCAAGAACTGTAAAAATTCCTTTAGTAATTTCGTTCTTTCTATGGTTCTTCGCCTTCTTATTCTTCTTCGACATTAAACTTTTAATTTGTTGGAAAATTACGAATTATAATCCACTACCTATTAATCAACTTCTTATTGAAAAGTTAAGGAAATAAGTTGTTATAAACATATATATCATAATTGGCATTTTTTCTTTTAAATTAAATTAAATATTAATGATTATTATAGCTTGTTAATATCTGGAATAACTTATTTCAATATTACTTGACATTATGAGATACTAATACTTGTTGACGATCTATTTATATAATCTACAATTGAGAATCAGTATTTTGAGAAGTTATTAAACATGGTTTATAAGTGCTATTAACATGAATTTATTAATAACTAAATGTAATTTTAATGTTAACTAGGGTTGTTATTTTGATGAAAATCCTCTAATAGTTTCTAATATTTAAATTCGTCTTCGGAGGATTAATAGTGTAAGCAGATGTTAACTTTAAAAAGCAAATTTTTTAGCAACTTTTTCTAAACAATTTATGCATTAAGTAATCTTGCTTATAACATACTAATTAACAATTTAAATTAATTAGATAATAACAAATGTTGTGAACCCCTCTTTTTTTGTTGTGAATGTCTGATTATTGTACCTTTAGCATGGTTTTATACCATCCCCACTGGTTATAAACAATGAACTATTAACCTTTAAATAATATGCATATGAAAATAGCTATTGGTAACGACCACGCTGGTACAGAATACAAGTTAGCTATAATAGGTTTACTTAAATCTATACAGATTGAGGTTATCAACTATGGTACAGATGGTACCGATAGTGTTGATTATCCAGATTTTGCACACCCTGTTGCACTTGATGTTGAAAATGGTATTGCCGCTTATGGCATTATAATCTGTGGTAGTGGTAATGGGGCTTGTATGACCGCTAATAAGCAACAAAATGTAAGAGCTGCTTTATGTTGGACAAAAGAGATAACAAGATTAGCTAGAGAACATAACGATGCTAACATACTA
>JANQUX010000432.1 GCA_030730545.1 Maribacter sp.
ACACGCCGGACTTAAAATCCTGTGCTCTTTGGGGCGTGCGGGTTCAAGTCCCGCCTCGAGTACTAAAACCCTTGTTAATCGTAAGATTTTCAAGGGTTTTTTATTTTATCTACTTTTCAAATTGAAGTCTTCAGTTATTCATTAACTTTAGTTATCATTACAAATGCATGCTAAAAAAAATATTCAAAATATCTGGCATTCTGCTATTGGCTTTAATTCTAATCATAGTTGCCTGTAACAGTATTATTTCAAGTACTGCGGAAGACAGAACATATTCAGATGTAGCATTAATACCAGCCAACAAGGTCGGTCTTGTTTTAGGTACTTCTAATAGATTAACGAACGGCTCTCCGAATCCATATTACACCTATCGCATAAACGCCACAAAGGAGCTTTATAATGCCGGAAAGATAAAATTCATTTTAGTTAGTGGCGATAACGGTAGTATATACTATAATGAACCAAATACTTTTAAAAAAGATCTTATGAAGGCCGGTATACCTGAAGAAGTTATTTTCTTAGATTATGCTGGGTTTAGAACTTTGGACAGTATGTTCAGGGCAAAATATATTTTCGGGCTAAATAACGTAACGGTAATTTCTCAAAAATTCCATAATGAGAGGGCAATCTACATAGCAGAACAAAAAGGGTTAAAAGCTATAGGTTTTAATGCTGAAGACGTTTCTGCCAGTCAAGGTCTAAAAGTTCAGATAAGAGAGTACTTAGCGCGTGTAAAGGTATTTATAGATATGATATTGAATACCCAACCAAAATTTTACGGTGCAACTATAGAAATAAAATAGGCGTATTACGGCGCTATATTTAAATAGACTACATTTAAGACAATCAACCAAACCAATTGTAAAACGCTGTATGAAAACAATACTAAAAAACTTAGGTCCAGGCCTTTTGTTTGCGAGTATGGCCATAGGTACATCTCATCTTGTTTTATCTACAAAAGCAGGTGCCCAATATGGATGGTTAATGGTTATTCCTATAATTTTAGCTAACGTTCTAAAGTACCCGTTCTTCGAATTTGGCGTGCGATATACCAACGTCACCAACAAAACCCTTATAGAAGGCTATTTAAACCGCGGTAAAGGCTATTTATGGTTTTACGCAGTTATTAGTTTCATTACAACATTCACGATTCTAGCGGCATTATACACCGTTACAGCAGGGCTTTTTATCAATCTATTCGGTATCGGACACGAATCTATAGCCTTGGTTGCACTAAGTTTATTTTTATTAATCAGCGTTCTTCTAATTTTCGGGAAATATAAATTTCTTGAAATAAGTCTAAAGTTCGTAGTCGCAATCCTCTTTTTCGCATTGTTGATTACCACCATATTGGTATTAGCAAAAGGACCTGTTAATCATATAGTGGATTTTGAACCTTTGCCAATTTTTAACGAAGTAGGAATACTTTTTTTAATTGGATTGATAGGATGGATGCCGACCAGTGTCGAAGCTTCAAGTTGGATCAGTTTATGGAGTATTGAAAAATGGAAGAGTCAAGAAAAACCGAGCTTAAAAGAATCGTTACAAGAATTTAATATAGGCTACACGATAACCGCAATACTAGCCATATTTTTTATGATTATTGGATGGTTTACTTTATACGGTACCAATATACAATTAAGTAATAATGCCGTAAGTTTTGCAGATCAAGTAGTTCGATTATTTACCGAACATATTGGATCATGGGCATATCTGTTCATAGCCATTTCGGCATTCGCCACTATGTTCAGTACCTGTATGACCGCACATGATGCACTAGCAAGGGTAAGCTTAGATATTATCTCTTTATTAAAACCTAAAAGTAAGTGGTATCGAACAAAAACAGCATATGCAGCGGGCGTTTTCGCTTTAACGCTAATTAATTTTATAGTCATTGCCGCTTTTAGTGCTAACATGGGCAACTTGGTCGCTTTGGCAACATTTGTTTCTTTTGTAGTAGCACCTATTATAGGCTATATGAATTTGAAAAATGTGACCAGCAATGACCTAGACCCTGAATTTCGACCTGGTAAAAGATTAAAACTATTGACTTATGCAGGCATCATATTTCTATCATGCTTCGCCTTGTACTATTTCTATATTATTATCTTCTAATAATTAAGAAGACGACTATTATTCTACCACAAATAATATTCGTTCATTTTGTTTATGCAGAAAATCTAAACAATATGCTCCGTTAGTACAATTATTCACAATCATTTCTTCGCCGTAACCAGTTGCCTCTATAATGTTATTTGAAGTTAACCCGTTCTTTAAAAGATAGTTTTTAATAACATCAGCTCTTTCTTGTGATAATTTTTTATTACTAGAATTACTACCTCTACTATCGGTATGCGATTGAATTCTGATTCTCATTTGAGGAAAACGCACTACAGCATCTACCACCTTTTTCAATTCAGTCTCCACTTGAGCGTTCATAACAGATTTACCTTTGTCAAAATAAAACTTTTCTAGCTTCAACACATTCTTATCTTCACGTATGGTAATTAAATCTTCCATTCGTGCCAACCCCATGTTATAAGCGGAGTTTTGAATTTCTTCCATACCTTCTTCTGAGTATGTGGTTGAAAATATAGAATATCCATCGCTCATAGCCTGTATGGTCACTTGAGACATCCATGGTATTTCAATTCTAAAGCTACCGTCATTTCCAGAAATAACTTCTTTAATAACATCACCTTGCTGACTCAATAATCTAACTTGAGCTCCTTTTAAACCAGCCTTTGTTTTCAGATTAACTACTTTACCACCTACTGCAAATGTTTTTAAGCCCGGGGAATTTTTAAGGTCGAAAGCATAAAGGTCATCACCACCTTTTCCACCTTTTCTATTAGATGCCAAATAACCAGACAAACCTGTATTCTCAGCATTCTGAATAATGAATCCGAAGTCATCTGCTGTTGAATTTATTCCGTCACCGAGGTTTATCGGTATGGTAAAAGAATCATTAGGCAACATATTCGATTTATAAACATCCATGCCACCAAGTCCGTAAAAAATATCCGAAGAAAAATACAAACTACCATCAAATATATATGGGGCAATCTCATTACCCGGCGAGTTTATTCTAGGCCCTAAATTAATAGGAGCAGACATTATTTGACCACTATTGGTATACACATAATACAAATCTGTACCG
>JANQUX010000433.1 GCA_030730545.1 Maribacter sp.
TATATCACTATTCTCGCCTCTTCCTAAGGTTAAAACCTCGTGTCCTTTCGCTTTCCAATGATTTACGAAATAGCTACCTAAAAATCCATTGCCACCAGTAATTAGAACTTTCATTTAAGAAATTGCTTTAATTTAGGTAGTAATCGATATAGTGGGTATGCTGCTGAAACTTCTAAATCATTTGCTTTAAACGCTTCAATACATTCTTTATTTCCTTGTAAAATATTTTTTAAACTTTTATTGGTAGCCCCACCAAGCCTCATTCTAACCATAGGCGTAGGTAGGTATTTACCTTTAATTTTATTTTTTTCTAAAAATCGTAACATTAGTTCAAAGTCAGCGGCAAGACCAAAATTCAAATCAAAATATCCTAATTTTTTATAAATAGAATTTCTAACAAAAAATGATGGATGTGCAGGATGCCAACCTTTTTTAAATGCATTTTCTTTATACGGGCCTGTTACCCAGTTTCTAACAACTTTGTCGGTATTTAATTGTTCAACATATACTAAATCTCCATATACACAATCGATACTTGGATCTTCAAAAGCTTTTACTACATTTTCTATGACCTCGTTCGAATTATAAAAATCATCAGAGTTAAGTATGCCTAATATTTCACCTTCGGCTAATTTTAAACCTTTGTTCATAGCATCATAAATGCCATCATCTTTCTCTGAAACAAGTTTAGAAACTCTGTTAGGCATACTTTTAACAATAGATACGGTATTGTCTTTTGAGTTACCATCAATTATAACATGCTCAATGTTGTCATAGACTTGATTATCGATACTCTTAACACAGTCACTAATAAATTTAGAACTGTTATAAGTACCGGTTATAATACTTACCAATGGTTTTATATCTTGCTTTTCTATACTCATTACAAAATTGGTATAAACTTATTGGTTTATTAATTCTTTATAAAAGTCTAACGTTTTTTGAAAGGTATTATCCCAGGTAAATCTCTTTACATTTTCTAACCCTTTTAAGACTAAATCATTTCTATAATTGTCAACCAGTAACTGCTTAATATGTTCAGCAATAAGTTGCGGTGATTCTTCCTCTAAGAGAATACCACTATCTTCTACAACTTCTGGTATTGAAGATGTATTCATCGCTATAATTGGGCAACCTGCACTTTGAGCTTCTAAAAGCGGAAGACCAAATCCTTCGTAAGATGATGGGTAGACCAAACAAAGAGCTTGATTGTAAAAATTATTTAGTTCCTCGTTAGATACACCATTAAAGTGAATGTAATCTTCACTTTTTAATTTGGAGTTTATATAAGCTTGTTCTTTTTCGCTTAAAGGGCTTCCACCAATAATTGCCAATGGTAGTCCACTTAATTTACTAGCTCTAACTGTAAGATTAAAGTTTTTATATAAAGCCTTTCGGTCACCTACATATAATATAAATGGTCTGCCTTCAAAATATGTTTTGTCAATTAATTCTTTTTTGTCAATTTGATAAAAATGTTTTCCTACGCCATGAGGAATTACAACAATTTTTTTATCGGCTAATTCAGGAAAGAAATAGAGCATATCTCTCTTCGTATTTTCCGAGACACATATAATACCATCAGAATGAACTAATGCCTTTCTTTTTTGATTGGTATGAGCATATAATTGAATACCCGAAAAATAATGTTCATAAGTAAAATCATGAACAGTGGTAATATTAATATGTTTCGAGTTTTTGGAATAGCGGTAGTAACTGGAATGAAAAAGTGATTTTTCATTAAATTGACTTATTTTCGGATTTGTATATCGTCCAACTAATCCGGGGCTTTTGCCTAACGTTTCAAAATTTGAAAGATTGAGTTCCTTCCTAAAAATATTTGATGATTTTTCAGAATCGTCAAATAAATACGTTTGTAAGCCCTCTATTTCTTTAATGCGCTTTAAAAGCTGGTACCAATAGTTAGATATACCCCCTGCATCTTGTAAAGAAAATATTATGTTGTCTAAAATTAAATTCATTAAAGGGACTTTTTCAATTTTCAATTGTTGATTTAAAAATTTCAGTTCTTTATTATAATGTTGATACGTATTGTCTAACGTTAATTTAAAAGAGATTGGTATAGTTCGTCATACTTTTTTAGCTGAAAATTTTTATCGAACTTCTTAATGGCATTATTTCTAATGGTTTGTGAATGTGTTTTTTTAAATAGATTCCCCATACTCTCAAAAGCTTTATAAGCTTCAAGATAATCTCCTTGTTCTACAATTACACCATTATAATCGTTAATCTCTTCTACGCTACCTCCAGTTCTATAGGTGATTACTGGTGTACCACATGATAGTGCTTCTAAATTTGTGGTAGGGTAGGTGTCGGCATAGGTTAAATTCATAAACATATCTGCTAGAGAATATAATTCAATCAATTCTTCCTTTGAATCAGTTCTTTCAATACCGATAATGTTTTTTGGTAGTGTTTCAATTTGCTGCTTACTTAAGCCAACTAATATAATTCTTTCATCTTCCTTAAGATTTGGAGCAATTTTTATAAAATCTTCCCAGCCTTTAGTTTTATCCCAGACACTGGCAACCCCGAGAATTATGTTTAAACCTTTCCAACCTTTTTCTCTTTTATAATTTGAACCTTGTATCGGTTTAAATGTATTGATGTCTATGCCGTTGGTAATAGTATGAATAGGGTAGGGGCTTAAGAACGATTGTTCTACTTTAGTAGCAAGCCATTTAGACACAGGTACCAATGTTAAGTTTTTTACCCCTGTAAATGCTACTTTCTTCTGATTGAAATTTTTTAAAGATCTATCAACTAACCAACTTTTAGGGTAGGTATACGTTAATGGGCACTTTGTACAGGCTGTTTTATATTTCTCACAATCGATATATTCAAAATGGGTACAATGCCCGGTAAATGACCAACAATCATGTAAGGTCCATACCACTGGTATTTCGATTTCTTTGATAAATTGAAATAATAATTCATAGTTAATATAATATCCATGAATATTATGTAGGTGAATTAAATCTGGTTTTGAATTTTTAAGTTTTTTTAAAAATTCTTTGGTAGCATTTTTAGAACCCAAACCATGTTTGTCAAAGATTCTGGTGTTTAGTATATGTAGGTAATAATCAAATTTAGTTCCAATTTGGTATGTGCTGTTATTGGTATCTCTATGAATAGGAC
>JANQUX010000434.1 GCA_030730545.1 Maribacter sp.
TTTGTCATAAAAGAAAATTTTAAATTCTGTTCCTTTTCCAATTTCGCTAGTTACCTCAACTTTTCCGTTCATGGCGTCAATTTGATTTTTTGTAAGGTATAAGCCTATACCTCGCGCATCTTTATGGTCATGAAATGTGTTGTACATACCAAATAGTTTTTTTCCATACTTATCTAAATCTATACCTAAACCGTTATCTGAAATGGTTAAAATGGAATAGTTATCTTTTTTTTCTGCACTTAATTTCACCAATGAATTTCTTTCTGAATGTCGGTATTTTACAGCATTTGTTAAAAAGTTTGATAAAATACTATCTAAATAAGACGGTACCGATTTAATATTGAAATCAGCTGGAATATTGTTTTCAATTGTAGCTTTATTGTTTAAAATGAAAGGCGATAAATTTTTACAGACATCTTCTACTTTATCATTCAAATTAATTTCTTCGATTGCGATATTCGTATTGGTATTAATAGAAACTACTTCATTTAAATTATCTAAAGTTTCTAATAAATTATTCGAAGCCGTTGTAAGCATCGAAACAATATTTTTCTTTTCTTCCTCATCTTTTTCGGTATCTAAAAAACTTAAAAGCATTGAAAAATTAGCCGAGTGAGAACGTAAATTATGCGAAACAATATGTGCAAAGTTCAAAAGTTTTTTATTCTGTACCGATGCAATATTTATAATATTTCGAAGCTCTTTTTCTTTTTCTTTTAGGTTTGAAATATCTAGACTAATACCCACAAGACCATATGCTATACCTTTACTATTTAACAAAGGTATTTTAGAACTTAAAAAAGAAGTTTGCTTACCATCTATAGTAGTTTTTACAGTTTCTTTCCCAATTACAGGTTTAAGAGTGTTCATTACTTTTAAATCTTCCTCTCTAGACTTTTCTGCAGCTTCATAAGGGTAAAGTTCATAATCGCTTTTACCTAAAATTTCTTTTGGGTCGTTACCTCCTAAATACTCACATTCAGCTCTATTGATTAATATTTTTCTAGATTCGGTATCCTTGATGTACACATTGACCGGCAAATTATCGATTAATGTTCTTAGTAGTTTTTCGTTGTCAATTGTTTTAATGTCAGCTTGTACCTGTTCATGTATGTCTTGAAAAGTACCTATAAGACCGACCATTTTGCCTTTGTTATAAATGGCTTTACCACCGGCCATAACCCATTTTTCTTTTCCGGTAGCGGTTATAATCTGAAGTTTCAAATTACTCCAAGGTTTGCCATTTTCCTGAGCTTCAAAAAGTGCCATTGATACAGCATTTCTGCTATGCCCTTCTTTATAATAAAATAGTGCAGTTTCAATACTAGGTACAAAATCAGGCGATACCTCATGAATAGATTTTGTGGTAGAACACCAAAATAACTGGTTGTCTTCCATATTGTATTCCCACCTACCAATTTTGGTAATTTCTGCTTGTTGTTGTAGTAATAAATCTTTTTTGTTGAGTTCTAGTTCATTATTAACGGCATCTGTAATATTATTTAATTGAATAATTGCCCCAACAATATTTTCGTTGGTGTCATACCAAGGTGCATTTATCCATTCGAACCAAAGTTCATTATTATTGGTGTCTATAGTTTTATGAATACCCATAGGCTGAGGATTGCCTTTAAAACAATTCTCTAAAACCATTTTCCATTTTTCACTTAAATTCGGAAAAACCGCAAATAAGCTTCTAGAGTTATTACACTCCTCATTTTCATTAAAAATACTCGTCCACTTGTCAGAAGTCTGAACAATATTATAATTAGTGTCTACGAAAGCCGTTGGTGTTGGCAATTGTCTAATTAGGTACGAGGTATTAGATACCTGGGGAACTTTTATCATACCGATGTAATTTCTTACTAATTTAGTGGGATTACTGTATTTTACTACATATTTGTTGTGAATGTTGCTAATAACGTTGTAAAAGAATCAATAAACTGCTTAATCAATTAATTTTTACTTTTTGTTGAAATGAAACTTAAAAGTTGTGCCTTGGTTCGGCTCGCTTTCAACTGTAATTTTTCCTTTTAAGGCATCCATTTGATTTTTTGTGAGATATAGACCAATACCTCTAGAATCTTTATTTCTATGAAACGTTTTGTAAAGACCGAACAATTGGTGACCATATTTTTCTAAATCAATACCAAGACCGTTATCTTCTACACTTAAAATGGTATAGTTTTCATCTTCTTCAATACTTAATATGATGATGGGCTTTTTATCTTCACATCGGTATTTAATAGCGTTTGTAATACAGTTGGTTAATATGCTATTCAGGTATGCCGGTAATGCTTTTACCTGAGTACTTTCTGGAATTTCATTAATAATTTTTCCGTGGGTTTCTTTAAGTATGCCGGCAACGTTCTGTTCAACTACAAATAGGCTTTCGTTTAATGAGAGTAATTTTTTCTCTTCATTGATACTAGATTTTACGGCA
This sequence comes from Maribacter sp., assembly GCA_030730545.1. Lineage (GTDB taxonomy): Bacteria > Bacteroidota > Bacteroidia > Flavobacteriales > Flavobacteriaceae > Maribacter. The sequence goes on from JANQUX010000434.1 coordinate 2,444, forward strand.
ACGATTTCTCTTAGCCCCTTTATGGTTTCAGAAAGATTGTCAGAGGCACTAAAAAGCATATTCATGTATTTATTAGGCTGAATTTTACCAGTTTCATCATTTAGAAAATTTAGTAATAATGAAAAATTAGTAGCATGGGTTTTAAGATTATGAGATACCATGTGTGCGAAATTTAATAACTGCTCATTTTTCTCTCGTGCCGATGCGATGGTATTTTTTAAGTTTTTCTCTAATTTAACTTGTTAGGTAATATTTTCAAAAGTGCATAAAACACTTTTTATATTAGTACTATCTTCTACTAAAGTACCGGTAACTTTTAAGTTTAGAAGGTGCTTTTTATTGTTCGAAAAGGTAAATTTTATTGGTGTAAACGAACCTTTTTCTAAAAGTTGCTGCGTTAAATTTTCACTTTTACTACTAAAATGAGCATTTACAAATTGTTTGTAGTTTTTGTTCAAGAAATACTCTTTTTCAAAACCAGTAAGTTTTAGCATCTGCTGGTTAAGATTTAAAAAATTACCCGTTTCTAATTCTATAATGGCTAAGCCAATAGGTACTTTTTCAAATAGAGGGTAGTCAATTTTAATGCTATTGGAAGTTTCGACATTTTGTACAATCTCGTCTTGAATGTGTTGGATTGTACCGATTATTCTTATGCACTTACCTTCTTTAAATTTAGGTCTACCAATAGTGTTGACCCATATTA
>JANQUX010000435.1 GCA_030730545.1 Maribacter sp.
CATCAGCAGATAAAATATATGATTTAGGTGCTGCTATCGTTAAGGCGAAATACGGAAACCTATTTCAAATGTATGAGAAGATTGTTGATCAAGATCCTTACAAAACGCCAATGATGATTTACCCAGCGGTACATTATACTATGGGCGGAGTATGGGTAGATTATAATTTGATGACTACAATACCTGGTTGTTACGCTATTGGTGAAGCAAATTTCTCTGATCACGGTGCCAACAGACTTGGAGCCTCAGCATTAATGCAAGGTTTAGCTGATGGTTATTTTGTACTGCCATATACAATTGGTGATTATTTATCACACGACATTAGAACTGGAAAAATACCAACAGATACACCTGAGTTCGATGCTGCTGAAAAAGAAGTAACCGATAGAATTAATTTCTTTATTAACAATAAAGGAGAGCATTCTGTAGATTATTACCATAAGAAATTAGGTAAAATTATGTGGGACGAGTGTGGTATGTCACGTAATGCAGAAGGTCTTAAAAAGGCAATTGAAGAAATATCTGCTCTTAGAAAAGATTTTTGGAAAAACGTAAATGTTCCAGGAACAACTACAGAATACAACGAACAACTAGCTAAAGCTGGTAGAGTTGCAGATTTCTTAGAATTGGGAGAGTTATTCGCTAAAGATGCATTGGTAAGAGAAGAATCTGCCGGTGGTCACTTTAGAGAAGAACACCAAACAGAAGATGGTGAAGCCAAAAGACTTAAAGAGTTTCAATTTGTTTCGGCATGGGAATATAAAGGAGAACCAAAAGATGCAGTTTTGCATAAAGAAGAATTGGTTTACGAAAATATAGAAGTTAAAGAAAGAAGTTATAAATAAAGAAGGTATCATGAACTTAACACTTAAAATTTGGCGTCAAACAGATGCGAACGACAAGGGTAAAATGGTCGATTATAAAGTGACAGAAATATCTGAACACATGTCCTTTTTAGAAATGATGGATGTTCTTAACGAGCAATTAATTAATAAAGGTGTAGAACCTGTAGCTTTCGATCACGATTGTCGTGAAGGTATTTGCGGTATGTGCTCTATGTATATTAACGGTGAGGCTCATGGTCCTGACAGAGGTGTTACCACTTGTCAATTACACATGAGAATGTTCAAAGATGGCGACACTATTACAATAGAGCCATTTAGAGCAAAAGCATTTCCGGTAATTAAAGATTTAGTTGTTGACAGAAGCGCTTTCGATCGTATTCAGCATGCTGGTGGTTATATTTCTGTAAACACTTCAGGTAATACGCAAGATGCAAATGCTACTCTGATTTCAAAACATGCAGCAGATGAGGCTATGGATGCCGCTACCTGTATTGGTTGTGGCGCTTGCGTGGCAAGTTGTAAAAATGCTTCAGCAATGCTATTTGTAGGTGCTAAAGTCTCTCAATACGCATTATTACCACAAGGTCAAATAGAAGCTGTTGATCGTGTTAAAAATATGGTCGCACAAATGGACCTTGAAGGTTTTGGTAACTGTACCAATACTGGAGCTTGTGAAGTAGAATGCCCTAAGGGAATTTCTTTAGAAAACATTGCGAGAATGAACCGCGAGTTTTTAAGTGCTAATATTAAAAGTTAAGCTTAACAATCATAAAGTTTTTAAAAATCCCGACCGTAAAGGTTCGGGATTTTTTATTTTTAAGATATGCCAGAAGACTATCCGGAAGAACGAATCAAAGTGCCTAGGTTCAACGAAGAATCTGGTTTCTACACTACACCTGAACGCTCTAAAATAATGAGCAAAATAAAGGGTAAGAATACAAAACCTGAACTTGCTTTCAGAAAAGAATTGTACGCAGCTGGATATCGCTATCGAATAGATTACAAAAAGCTGATCGGTAAACCAGACATTGCCTTACCAAAATACAAAACGGTCATTTTTATAGATGGAGAATATTGGCATGGCAAAAACTGGGACGAAAGAAAGCCAAAGGTTAAAACCAATCGCGAATTCTGGATTGCTAAAATTGAGTGAAACATGCAGCGTGACCATGAAGTAAACGAAGAACTTAAAAATTTAGGTTATACCGTATTCAGATTTTGGGAGACAGATATCAAAAAAAATCTTGAAGAATGTTTAACCATAACCTTAGATCATTTAAAAGCTACGCAATAGAGCACAAAATGAAGTTTATGAAGTTCATTTAATAAATGTTTAACCCTTGTGAGCCCTTATTTAATATAGCATTAACGGATTTTAACCTGTATGATATGTAACTTAGTATCAAACAAATTATTAATCGTTTAAAACTATATAATATGAAGAGGATAGCAATATTAGCTACAAATGGATTTGAAGAAAGTGAATTAAAATCTCCAAAAGAAGCCATGGAAAAAGAAGGCTTTAATGTGGAAATTGTAAGTTTAAAAAGAGGAGAAATAAAAGGTTGGGCAGACGGAAATTGGTCTAACAGCTATAAGGTTGACAAAACACTAAGTGAAGTAAAAGCGGAAGATTATAATGCATTGGTTTTGCCTGGCGGAGTAATCAATCCAGATTTATTAAGAAGAGAAGAAACCGCATTAGATTTTGTACGCGATTTCTTTAAATTAAAAAAACCTGTAGCGGCAATATGCCATGCACCGTGGACATTAATTAGTGCAGGTGTAGTCAAAGGAAGAAAAATGACATCATTTAATTCCATTAAAGATGATTTAGTAAATGCAGGAGCCAATTGGGTAGACCAAGAGGTTGTAGTAGATGAAGGATTTGTAACAAATAGAAACCCAAATGATTTGCCTGCTTTTAATTCCAAATTAATTGAGGAAATAAAAGAAGGAAAACATGAAATGCAACATGCATAATTCATTTTAATGGAAATGAAAAGCCCAACCAACACCGGTTGGGCTTTTTTTTATGTCCGTATTTAAATTTCATACATTTACTACTATGGATTATTCACCACATACCAACAACTCTAAATTACCAGAAGTAAAGACCACCATCTTTACAACTGTTGGTAATTTAGCACGCAAACATAAAGCTATTGATTTATCACAGGGCTTTCCAAATTTTAAAGCAGATAAAAAGTTAAAGTCATTAGTAAGTGAGGCGATTAACATGGGCTACAATCAATATGCACCCATGCAAGGGTATTATGGACTAAGAGATGCTATAT
>JANQUX010000436.1 GCA_030730545.1 Maribacter sp.
ATGCTGTTTACTCCCTACAAACTTATATTTTTACAGAAGGTTTATTAACGCAATTTAAATGGTTCTATTTTTGGCCTTTGCTACTCTATAGCATCATAACCGTGCCTGTATACTTCTATTTTAAGACGGTTATGGACGATAAGTTTACATGGAAATGGCAATACCTTTTACGTTTCGTTCCATTTATTATGAGCGTTATAGATGTTGCCTTAGTTTTTTCTAAGCCAGCAACCTATTATAAAGAAATTGTAGATAATGCTATTGCTTTCCCCAAAGAACGGTTTAATGCTCAATACGGAATGCTTAGTTTAAATGAGCATTATAGTTTAAGGCATTTATGGCAATTAGCATATCTGTTTTCCCTACTACCATTGTTAAAGCGATTTTTAACCATAAACCCGAACGACAAACTAAAGGTCGTTCTTAATAGATGGCTGCTTTTGTTTTATTCAGCACTAAGCATAATGGCATTTATTACCTTATTTTTTGGAATAGAACGGTTATTAGGATTGAACACTTTAAATATAAACAACCCTAGTTTGCAAAGCCTGAACCTTATTTTATTAGTAGTTTTATTGGTGATAAGCATTGCTCCCTTATACTTCCCTTCTATACTCTACGGATTTCCAAAAAATCAGTTATTAGTATCATCACGAATTTTAAATAATACCACATCTACAGAACAGATGTACGGATTAAATAACCAAGAACTGAATAACTCACTAATTGTAATTGAACAGCAGGAAGCTTTTCTGCGTCAAGATTTTAATTTAAAGGCATGTGCAGAACTTTTACATGTGCCGCCTTATCATGCCGCTTATTTTTTTTATCAGACTAAGGGCATCAGTTTTACTTCTTACCGCAACAAGATTAGAATAGAAAAAGCAAAGCAGCTTATTGATTCGGGATTTCTAGAATCGAACGATTTATATACGCTTATTTCTGCATGCGGATTCAATGACAAAAGTGATTTCGAGAATAATTTTCAGAGATTTACAGCAATAAGTTTTAAAGATTATAAATCTAAGTAACTTGACCTCTAGGCGTTGTTGTTAATGATAAAATTGACAATTACCTTTAACTCTTCATCTAAACTAATTGTTGGATATTCTTTTTTCGCCAAACGATACCAATAACCTGCATTAAACCGATCACCTTCTTTACGGTGCAAATAAGCATGTAACCAACTACCCAATGTATTGTGCATATCTTGGGCTATATTATGCGAAGCTTCCCAATCGCCCTTTGCATCATACCATATTGATTTTAGTCCGTCTGACCATTCTTTTGGTACATGAGACAATTCTAAACTCTTTTCAAATTCTAGGTACGTCTTTGGTATCATTTTACTACGCGTTTTATGAGCTTCTCGACAGTTAAGCCTTGACCGATAATAGAGAATACGACAACTATATATGTGATCACTAAAAATGCATCTCTATGCATTTCATCAGATAAGCCTAATGCCAATGCAATTGAGATACCACCACGCAAACCGCCCCAGGTCATCACCAAATTTGTTCTAGGCACAAAGTCTAACTTCTTTTCAAAGAACTTAATGGGTATTAACAGGGATAAATAACGACAAATCAATACTAACGGAATTGCCAACAATCCGGCGATTACGTATTCTGTTTTAAAGGATAATACGAGCATTTCCATCCCAATTAATACAAATAATAATGTATTTAAAAGTATATCCAACAGCTCCCAAAATTTATCTACATAGGTTTCTGTAGTTTCTGACATGGCTGAATTACGTACTGTGTCATTTCCAACTACCAAACCTGCAGCAACCATCGCTAGTGGAGCTGACAGATGAAATTTCTGTGCTATAAGTGTACCTACCATTACAGTTGCCAAGGTTATAATAACTTCTATATCATAATCATCTATAGATTTCATAAGTTTCCAAGTTCCCCAACCTAAAGCAAGACCTAACGCCAAACCGCCAATTACCTCAACTCCGAAAAGTTCTAGAATGTCTAATGGATTTACTGCAACATCTGTAGCAGATGCCAATTGAAAAATGGTTAAGAAAACAACTACTCCTACCCCGTCATTGAACAATGATTCGCCCACAATTTTAGTTTCTAATTGCTTTGGTGCTCCTGCCTTTTTCAATATACCCAATACTGCAATTGGATCTGTTGGTGAGATTAACGAACCAAAAAGTAGACAATAAATAAACGAGATATTCATGCCTAATAACTGCAGTAAATAATACATACTTGTACCCACTAAAAAGGTCGACACCAAAACACCCAAAGTAGAGAATACCAAAATAGGCCAACGCTGTACTTTTAATTGTTCAAAATTTGTATGAAGTGCTCCTGCGAATAACAGGAAACTCAGCATAATATCTAACAATACAGATTTAAAATCTATTTGGGTAATGATGTATCGTTCTGCATTAATTAAGGTGTCATCTATATAACCAATTAAAAAAACTGCCAAGGTAAATAGAATTGTAATCAGCATTAAGCCAATACTATTAGGTAGTTTTAGAAAACGGGCATTTATATAGCCAAAGATTGCCGATAGAAATACTAATACTGAAATTATTGTAAAAACGTCCATAGTTGATTATGCTATCATATTTATAAAATCTTGCTCGCTAATAATAGGGATTTCTAAGCTTTCTGCCTTTGTACGTTTACTAGGGCCCATTTTATCACCTGCAACCAAAAAACTGGTCTTTGATGATATCGAAGAACCTACCTTGCCGCCATTATCTTCGATTTTCTTTTTAAGCTCATCTCTACTCAAAATCTCAAACACACCTGATACTACAAAGGTTTTACCCGCTAACATATCGGTCTGGTTTTCTAACTTCTCTGCTGATATGGCTAATTGTACGCCGTAACTACGCAATCTTTCTATAGCATCGATATTCTTCTCGTTCGCAAAAAAGTCAATGACACTCTGTGCGATTCGCTCCCCTATTTCATCTACAGATGTCAAGTGCTCTAGGGTAGCTTCTTTCAAAGCATCAATATTCTTATATGCTTTTGCCAATTTCTTAGCTACAGTTTCCCCTACAAAGCGAATACCCAAGGCAAACAACACACGCTCAAAAGGCACCTGTACCGATTCTGATACTCCTTTGACTAAATTCTCTGCGGACTTCTCAGC
>JANQUX010000437.1 GCA_030730545.1 Maribacter sp.
ATGCTGCGGCATTGCATTGCTGTTCGTATTGCCCTTTCATGGGTATTACTAGTAGTTTCTTTTGCATGAAAAGACTTTCTGCAGGGGTTTCAAAACCCGCTCCGCATAAAACTCCTTTGCTTGAAGCCATGCTTTTTACAAAGGCTTCATTGGTAATGGGTTTTATATGAATATTATTGCTGAAATATTCATAAGTGCTGTGTTTTGAAAAAACCTCCCATTTTACTCTTTTCATTTTACTTAAATACTTCAGTAACTTTTCGTCGCTATACGAGGGTAAATACACCGTATAATGGCCGCCATTTGAAACTGTAGCAGAACGGACATCGTTTCTTATTATGGGTGTGTAGATATTTGATTCGTATGGTTTAAAATGAAGTCCGAATTGATGGCTTGTAGGGGCATAATTATTCAAAATCCATTTGCCCATTCTGTCTTTGTTCTTAGGCTTCGGAGCCAAATTAGATAGTACTGCAGCTTGGTGACTAAAGCTATAACAAGGTTTGTTTTTTAACTTACATGCCCATGCTGTTACGGGCTCAAAATCATTTATGATAAGGTCGTAATCTTCTACAGGTATGCTTTTGATTTCTTTTTGTAAGCGCATGGAGTTTGCCCTGTAATAGGTTTTCCAAACATCTACACCTCCTTTTTTTCCGAAGATAAAACTGAGTCCTTTCAATTGATACTTTATGGGGTAGGGCAGTTTAATATCCGCTTGTATGCCACTCACCAAAATGTCTAACGAAATATTATGTTTTAACAGTGCAGGGATCACGTCTCGTGCTCGGCTTAAATGTCCGTTGCCGGTACCTTGTATTGCGTATAATACTTTCATTTGATCTGTTGGGTCATTCCACTAATTCTAAACTCTTCTAACAGGCTTTCAAAAAGCTCGGCCTTTTCTAAGACAAAGGTTTCCTCTTTACTATCTTCTTGGTGGTCAATTACAAGTTGATCTTCTAAGTAGGAGTATAGTTTCCAGTTTCCTTTATGGTATTCTAGTGCGGTTAAATTCTCGATCCAGTCTCCTGAATTTAAATAGGTAACCTCGCCTTTTTCTGTCTTTATTTTACGAATTTCTGGTTGGTGAATATGCCCGCATATTACATAGTCATAACCATTCTCTATAGCGATATCGGCAGCAATCTGCTCAAAGTCGTTAATAAACTTAACGGCAGATTTTACACTGTTCTTTATCTTTTTCGACATAGAGATCGGACCTCTACCTATTTTCTTGCTAACGAAGTTTATGCCTCTGTTTAGTAGAATTAAGGAGTCGTACCCTTTCGCGCCAAGTTTGGCAACCCATTTACTATGTTGCATGGTTACATCAAAAACATCACCATGAAAAATCCATGCTTTTTTATCCTTAAGCGGAATCACCATTTTATTGACAATGCTTAACGACCCCATGTTATTACCAGAGAATTTACGCAACAGTTCATCATGGTTACCTGTAATATAATGTACAGGTACACCTTTGGCAACCCACTCTAGTAAAAGCTTAATTACTTTCATGTGAGATTTTGGAAAATAGCGTTTACTAAATTGCCAAATGTCAACAATATCACCATTAAGAATTACTTCTTTTGGCTTTATAGATTTCATGTATTTTAAAAGCTCTTTAGCGTGGCAGCCGTATGTTCCTAAATGAACATCAGAAATGACTACAATGTCAACTGGTCTTTTTTTCATAAAATGAATGGAGGTTTCTTACCTGAAGATTTTGAAATACGTAATAGGGGTAGATTGACCTCCAACTTGGCATTATATGCAAGTAGGACATTTGAGAAAACGGTCAATTCAATAAATTTCATGCACTGAAACATATGACCGTAAAGATTCGAATAATAAGATAATAACTAGGTTACTGCTAACTTATTTTTGAGTTACCAGATGGTTAAGTATTTGAATTTCAGTGAAATTTTAGTTAACTATTTCTTTACCAATCTCACCTTAACTGATTTGCTAATAGGTGTTTTGCTTCGGTCGGCAAAATGATTATAGGGTACCAATACATTCGTTTCAGGAAAATAAGATGCCAAATTACCTGATGGTATATTGTATGGTACTACTTTAAAGTTATGAGCAGTTCTAATCTGGTCATCATAAGTACTGGTCATATCAACTACATCTAACTTTTTGAGACCCACAGCCTTCATATCATCAATATTCATGAATATGACACGTCTTGCATTGTATACTCCTCTATAACGATCATCTAAACCATAAATGGTGGTGTTGAATTGATCATGAGAACGAATGGTCATTAACATATACTCATCTTTAGCTAATTTATGTTCGGGTAATTTATTGACCGAAAACTGGGCTTTTCCGTTAGGTAGCATACTAAAATCTAACTCACGTACATTGTTTGGTAAGTAGTAACCTGCACCTACAGAACGCTCTTCTGTTTTGCTGAATCCTTTGGCAACTTGATCTATTTGTGTTCTGATCAATTCATAATCATTACCAAGAGCCTTCCAATTCATAGAATGGCTATCTCCAAAATATGCATGTCCCATATTTGCGATAATCTCTGGCTCGCTCATTATAGTATCAGCGGCAGGTTTTAGAATTCCTTTAGAACGTTTAACGCGGCCCATGCTGTTTTCTACCGTAAAATGACGTGGTTTGCCATCTTTCATGTCTTTCTCTGATCTCCCTATAGTAGGGAGAATTAGGGCTGTTTTACCAGTAATTAAGTGAGTTCGGTTCAATTTGGTACTTACCTGTACCGTAAGGTCGCAATTTTGAATACCCTTGGCAGTATATTCAGTATCAGAAGCCGCCATTAAAAAGTTGCCGCCTAAACACATAAATACTTTTGCTTTGCCTTCGTACATAGCTTTTAAGGTGCCTACTACATCTACACCTTCGTGATCTGGCGGGGTAAAACCTAAATGTTCTTGAATTCGTGCGTTCATCTCTTTATCAACAAAATGCTGAATACCAACACTACGATCCCCTTGTACATTACTATGCCCACGTACTGGGCAAGTGCCTGTATTTGGTTTACCTATGGCACCTTTTAGTAATAGAAGATTTATATATTCTCTTATATTTTCTACTCCATTTTTATGCTGCGTAAGACCCATTGCCCAACACACAATAATTTTAGATTTGCTAG
>JANQUX010000438.1 GCA_030730545.1 Maribacter sp.
TCCAAGACCTGTCTCGTTGCCAACCGGCCACATCAAAAGGGTCAAAAATTTCTTGGCTTAATAATGCACTATAATTGACCATTTCGGCAACATTAGTGTCGGTATAACTAAAGCCCGATTCGTTTAAGGTGTTGAAATAAAAATCTACCGGACTCTTTATAATTACGCCAATAGCTTCATCATCGAAAAAGTGCTGACTCTTGAATAATAGTCTTAATACTGGTGCTAATTCAAAGTTATTCGTAACGAATGTCGCTGCTAAACCATCGATAATCATTTGAGCGTTGTTCGCATCATCTTTAGAATCTGGGTGTACGAAAAATTCATATAATTTACGGCAAATGTATTCTGCAATTTCAGGTGCTCTTTGTTCAAAAAGAATGTTGATGACATCGTCATATCCCCAATTACCGGTTTGACCTAATATGGTTTTAGATCCAGCGTCATGTTTAGTAGCATCGAAAGCTACAGCAGAACAACCTACTTCGCCACGTTCTACATAACCGCTTAATGCTTTTGCCGTTTCTATAATATCTTCTTCAGTATACCCATTACCTTCGCCTAAAGTAAAAAGCTCATATAATTCACGGGCATAATTCTCATTAGGGTTATTACCATTATTATATACACCATCTAAATAATACAACATGGCATTGGTTAACCCAATCTCGCTAGTGAAGGTTTTAAAATTACCTATTGCGTTGCGTTGAAGGCAGTCTATATATTGATATAAAAACGAATTACAGTTGTATACCTCTAATTCGGTAACAAAATGATTGCTCCAGAAAAAACTCAATCTATCTCTTAAATTATTATTTAAAAGACTACTGGCATAAGCCAGTTGAAATTCATTTTTCTGTTCTCGTTTTAGTAGGTCTCTTGCATCGCTATCTGCAGGGTAATTATCATTGTTCCAATTTGCCCATACAGGTGTGGCAATTTCTGGCATGTTTAAAGCCTCGTCGACTAAACTATCTACTAAGGCACCGGCAGATTGACCAATGGCTTGATTAATAGTTTCCAATGAGGCACTAAAACCTAATCGGCGGTATAGATGAGATGCTCTGAGCTGATCTAAATTAGCTGTATACGGAGCAAGAGTAGAAGTATTACAATTAATGAAATATTCCATATTCTTAAATAGGCATTTGTATTACGTTCGTAGAGTTGGGGCTTCTATGATAAACGTTTCGAAATTTGGTATAGTATTTAAAACTATCTATTTTCGATAATCAGTTTTCAAATAACGAGATTTATTGATAAAAAGGCGTCGAAATTCCTATATTTTCGATGAATTACACAATCTGCGAACTATATCATGGGCAAACACAATGAATTTGGTAAAGAAGGTGAAGAGATAGCCGTAAACCATCTTAAAAAAAATGGGTATGCTATAAAGTATAAAAACTATAGATACCTAAAAGCTGAGATAGATATTATTGCCAGAAAAGGCGATACATTGGCAATTGTTGAGGTGAGATCCCGAAGTTCAGATTTTATAGAGAATATTGCAGAAACGGTTACACCCAAAAAAATTAAATTGTTAGTAATGGCCGCAGACCATTATATTACCGATAATAATCTCGATGTTGAGGTACGTTTTGATATCATAACTATTCTTAAAAATAAGAGCCGTTTCGAGCTAGAACATTTAGAATCTGCCTTTTATCACTTCTGAGTAATCTACTGTTTTGGTAGATTTATTTAAAAACAATTTGTTTTATTTGTAACAAGTTGTTATATTTGCACAACAACCAAGCAGTAAAATGAAAACAATATCATCAGTAGTTGAAGAGTACATTAAGAAAAAACCTTTTTTACAAAGTGCTCTGGCACAGGGTATCATCAATCTAACATCATTATCTAGGATCGTAAAACCTGAGATTGAACATGAATTAGGGAAAGATATTCGTAACGGTGCAATTGTAATGGCCTTAAAGCGCCTATCTGATGATTTAGAATTTAGAGCTACCCATAAAATTCTGAAAGTGTTGAAGAATATTGGAGAGATAACCGTTCGATCTTCACTTACAGATTATACTTTTTTAGCTTCGGATAAAATATTGGTACACCAAGCTAAGTTGCTTGAAGAGATCAATAACAACCAAGATGTTTTTTATACCTCTAGCCGTGGTGTAAATGAAATCAATATTGTTATTAGCAATGTGATGGATAAAACGGTCGAGCGACTGTTTAAAGATGAAAAATGTACTCAAAAAGCGGAAGAGCTTTCATCGATTACCGTAAAACTACCTGCAGAAAATGTTTCTGTACCTGGTATATACTACTTTATCTTTCAAAGACTCGCTTGGGAAGGGATTGTTCTATATGAAGTAATCTCAACGACCAATGAATTTACGATTCTAGTAAACGATGATCAAGTAGATATTGCCTTTAAAACAATAAAGGATTTAAAAGCGCTTTAGTTTTCTAAAAATTCTACAACTTCTTTGTCAGACTCTGGTTTAGCTAGAAATCGTTTTTCACTGTCCAATATAAAATAGGTAGGTGTGCTTTGTATTCCAAAAACATGTGCATAGTCGCTTTCCCATCGACCTAATGCTATAGCATGATTAAAATTTGGTAATGTTGCAGAAACCTCTTTCCAGTTTACATCATCATCTTCTAAACCGATAGCAACAATTTTAAGGTTATCGAAATCTTTTAATTCTTTATGAAGAGCCGGTAGTTCTTTTAAACAGTGAGAACATGTGCTGCTCCAAAAAACAAGCAAGTAATTCTCGGCTTTTTCCATGGTTAATAGCGAATGTTTTTTGCCTTTCGCTACCCAAGTAATATCAGGAGAAATTGCTCCGATTCTTAGGCGAGATGCCATTTCAATTTCATCGACCAATTTTTGATTGTTATTAGTCTGTGCCAATTTTTTTAAATAATTTTTAAATATGTAATCTTGTACCGTGCCCATTTCATTGGCATCTGCAATTTTCCATAATTGGTAGAATGCTTTTTCTTGAAAGCCAATTGGTGTTTTAGCAATAAATTCAGCAGTAGTCTTAACATTTTTATTTACTTCACTTTCTAATATATCTTTAGTAGAAATATCAGCAGGAAGTGCAGAGAAAACATAAGAAGCGAATTTGTCAGTCAAAAAATTAGAGCCTTGTAAAAT
>JANQUX010000439.1 GCA_030730545.1 Maribacter sp.
AATCTCTACCATGAGTATTTTTACCACCAACAGAACAGTAGTACATACCTTGTGGTGCAGGGTAGCCTCCAATAGGGAAACCTAATGGTAATTGAGTTTTAGTATCCATAATAAAATACTCTTGCTCAAAACCAAACCAGAAATCATCATCTTCGTCATCGATGGTTGCTCTTCCGTTAGAAACGTGAGGTGTTCCATCAGGATTCATAACTTCTGTCATTACTAAATAACCGTTGATTCTGTCTGGATCAGGATAAATAGCTACAGGTACTAACAAACAATCAGAAGAACCGCCTTCAGCTTGTCTAGTAGATGATCCATCGAAAGACCAATTACCTAATTCTTCTAAAGTTCCCTTGAAATCTTCATGCTCTTCAACTTTCGTTTTGCTTCGCATGTTTTGTGTTGGAAAGTATCCATCTAACCAGATGTATTCTAATTTAATTTTAGCCATAATGTGTTCGTTATTTTTTAATAAAAGACAAACAAAAATATGTTTTTTATCAATCTGTACGAATTTTTGAGGGGGTTAATCTGTAAAAATTAAATTTATTGTTATCAACCCCTATTTTTTATCGGGTATTTTATCATATTTCTATTTATTGAACGTAATTTTGTCAAATTAACAATGTATTTACATATGATATCATCAAGATTTGCTGCAATTGCCGAAAGCCAGAAGAGAACTAGTATTGCTGTTGAGGAGAAAGGAAGACGGTCTGACTTGTTCGGAGTCAACGTGTTCAATCAAAAAAAGATGTTGCAATATCTTACCAAAGATGCTTTAGAGAGTTTAAAAAGTACTATGGTTTCGGGATCTAAAATTGATCGCAAAATAGCCGATCAAGTTGCCGAAGCTATTAAAGGTTGGGCAATTACCATGGGTGCTACGCATTACACACATTGGTTTCAGCCCTTAACGGGTTCTACGGCAGAAAAGCACGATGCATTTTTTGATCTTTTGCCAGATGGTACGGCATTAGAAAAATTTGGTGGCGGACAATTAGTTCAGCAAGAACCAGATGCTTCGAGTTTTCCGAGTGGTGGAATTAGAAATACGTTCGAAGCAAGGGGATATACAGCTTGGGACCCTTCTTCACCAGCTTTTATTTATGGTACGACCTTATGTATACCTACTATTTTTGTTTCGTATACGGGTGAAGCTTTAGATAACAAAGCTCCTTTATTGAGAGCGTTAAGTGCCGTTGATGATGCTGCTACAGCTGTTGCGAAGTATTTCGATAAAACGGTTACAAAGGTTAACGCTACCTTAGGTTGGGAGCAAGAATATTTTTTGATAGATAAGGCGCTTGCCTATTCTAGACCAGATATAATGATGACGGGTCGCACTTTGGTGGGTGAAACACCTGCAAAAGGGCAACAGTTAGATGACCATTATTTCGGAGTAATACCGAGTCGTGTATTAAGTTTTATGAGCGATTTGGAAAAGGAATGTACTAAACTCGGTATCCCGGTGAAAACAAGACATAATGAAGTGGCTCCGAATCAGTTCGAATTGGCTCCTGTTTTTGAAGAAGCCAACCTTGCCATTGATCATAACTTGTTGTTGATGGATGTGATGGATAAAATTGCAGTTAAGCACCATTTTAAAGTACTTTTTCATGAAAAGCCATTTGCTGGTATTAATGGTTCTGGTAAACATAATAACTGGTCATTGGCTACAGATACCGGGGTAAATTTATTGAGTCCGGGTTCTACACCGATGAAGAACTTACAATTTTTGACTTTCTTTATTAATACGATAAAAGCAGTTGATACCTACGAAGAGCTTTTGCGTTCTTCAATTGCATCGGCAGGTAATGATTATCGTTTGGGAGCAAATGAAGCTCCGCCAGCTATTTTTTCCATTTTCGTTGGTACTCAGTTAAGTAGTGTGCTTGATGAGTTAGAAGGGGTTTCTAAAGGTAAGTTGTCTCCAGAAGAAAAAACAGAACTGAAATTAAATGTCGTAGGTAAAATTCCAGAAATTTTGATGGACAATACCGATCGTAATAGAACATCGCCTTTTGCCTTTACAGGTAATAAATTTGAAATGCGTGGCGTTGGTGCAAAAACAAATTGCGCTAAGCCAATGACCGTTTTAAATACAATAGTTGCTAAGCAATTAAGAGATTTTAAAAAAGAGGTCGATATATTGATCGATAAAAAAAGCTTGAAAAAAGATGAAGCTGTGTTCAACGTGCTTCGTGAGTATATAAAAACATCGAAGCGTATTCGTTTTGATGGTGATGGCTACAGTGCAGATTGGGAAAATGAGGCGAAAAGAAGAAAATTAAGTAATAATAGAAATACGCCTGAAGCTCTTGAAATATTAACCTCTAAAGAGAGTATTGCACTTTTTGAGACAATGAACGTAATGAGCGAGGTTGAAATTTGCGCTCGCCAAGAAGTAGATTTAGAAAATTATATTATGCACGTACAAATAGAGGGTAGGGTGTATAATGAATTGGTTTATGGTTACATTATGCCTGCAGCTTTAGAATACCAAAACAGGCTGATAAAAAATGTTGCTGGTTTAAAAGAGATCTATGGGGCTGCGCATAAAAAATTCTCGGAGGGTCAATTAACTATGATCGAAGAAATTGCAGAGCATGTGGTCGGTATCAAGAAAATGGTAGACGCGATGGCAGATGCTCGTAAAAAAGCAAATGCTTTGAAAGACACTAAAAAGAAAGCAGATTCTTATTGCAATAATGTAAAGCCTTATTTTTCAGAAATAAGAATGCATAGCGATAAATTAGAAAAGTTGATGGACAATAACCTGTGGCCCTTAACAAAATACAGAGAATTATTATTTATTGAGTAAGTCGAATTCATAATTAAAAAAATTGAGGGAATATTAAGCTGAACAACAGTGGCAGTTTTAATGATTCCCTTATTTTTGCCACAAATTTAAGTTATGTCCACATCAAGCAGTGAAAGATATCAGCAACGCGGCGTGTCTGCCTCAAAGGAAGATGTACACAATGCCATCAAGAATATCGATAAAGGTCTTTTTCCGAAGGCATTTTGTAAAATAGTCCCTGATTATTTAACAGGTGATGAAAACTACTTCTTGGTGATGCATGCAGATGGTGCGGGTACCAAATCTTCATTGGCATATATGTAC
>JANQUX010000440.1:0-2337 GCA_030730545.1 Maribacter sp.
TAAGCAGTATGACCCCAACTATCGTTGAACGCGACGGTAAGTTATGGATGGTTGTTGGCACACCGGGAGGATCCACAATTATTACTGCTGTAGCACAAACTATTTTAAATGGATATGAGTTTAAAATGAGCATGCAAGATGCTGTTAACGCTCCTCGGTTTCATCATCAATGGTTACCAGATATGGTTATCTTTGAACCAGACGGATTTTCTGCAGAATTAAAAGAAGAAATGAAATCTAAAGGATATATCATTAATGAAGAAAGAACCCCTATTATAGGTAAAGTTGATGCTATTCGCGTTTTAGCAAATGGCAAACTTGAAGGGGGTGCCGATAAACGTGGAGATGATGCCGCAATAGGGTTTTAGTCTTAAATAAATCTAATTTTAATCGATTACATTTAAGTTACAATTTATTATTAATGAATTATTTAAATACATTATGCTAAAGAAATTATTTAAGTTTATTGGTATAGTTATTTTACTTGCGATAATAGGCTATGGTGTTTTATATTATCTCTATAATGAACCTGTACCTATTGGTGAATCTGGACCCGAAGCTGATGCTTTGGCGTACAGAATGTTTGACGCACTTAATTACAAAAATTTCAATAAAACTAAAGTATTAGAATGGTCTTTTCGAGGTGACCACACCTATAAATGGGATAGAGAAAAGCAAATAGTTACAGTGGGTTATGATGACGTTATTGTAAACTTAGATTTGATTACTCCGCATTCAAGTACTGCTACGATTAATAACGAACTTGCGTCTTATGAAAAAACACAAGACCTTATTGAAGATGCCCAAAGCTATTTCAATAATGATTCTTTTTGGCTAGTAGCACCCTTTAAATCTTTTGACCGCGGTACCGAGCGTTATTTAGTAGATATGGAAGATGGTTCTGAAGCGCTGCTTGTAACTTATACTCAAGGCGGCGATACACCTGGAGATTCTTATTTATGGATAATAGAACCTAGCGGAAGACCAAAAAGTTTTAAACTTTGGACAAAAATAATCCCAATTGGTGGCGTTGAAGCTTCTTGGGAAGATTGGATAGAAACGGAGAGTGGTGTATTCTTACCTACCCAACACAAACTCGGTCCGTTGTCTATATCAATGGGCGATGTCAAAGGCACTTACTAAAATTTTTATACTCAATAACCGTTTATCTATTTCACCTAAGCAAATCATAATATGCAAGATTATAAATTTCCTTTAGATTTCAAATTCCATATTGGCACACTATCTAACGATTTTTCTGCAGTTGATGCCAATGGTAATATGGTTGCCTATGTAAAACAGAAACTATTTAAATTCAAAGAGGCTGTTGGCGTTTATCAAAATGATAGTAAAACGAATTTACTTTACAATATAAAGGCAGATAGATGGATAGATTTCTCGGCATGTTATTCTTTTTCTGACCCGTCTGGTAAAGAATTTGGTAAAATAGGTCGCAAAGGCTGGGCATCGATTTGGAAAGCGCATTATGAAATATTTGACCAAAACAAAAAACTCAAATACACTATTAGAGAAGAGAATGCTTGGGTAAAAGTTTTGGATGGCTTGGTAGGGCAAATACCCGTAATTAACCTTTTTACTGGATTATTTTTGAACCCTGCTTATTTAGTTATAAACGGCAACAATGAAACCGTTGTGCGTTTGTCTAAAGAAAAATCTTTAGTAGGTCGTCGATTTAAAGTTAGTGAGGTGAAAAAACTGAACGGTAATGATGATGATATTATTATATTAAGTTTAATGATGATGGTATTATTAGAGCGTCGCAAAGGCTAAAATTCTGCCAAACCATATTCATTTAAAACCATATCCCATTCTTCGGTTTCTATTATTTCAAGAATTCGCTGAGTTATTCGTTGCTCCAATTCTATATGCGTTTTTGGGAGTCCGAAGGCATAAAATTGAATATCAAATTTTACGGGCAGTAACTCTAATTTATGTAATGCAGAATCTCGCTGAATGGCATATTTTAATATAGGCTCATCATACATGAAAGCCTTTAATATACCTTTTTCTAAATCTTTTAAACCCGTCGGCACATTAGTGTACTTACGTATATCTCTAAAAAAATGTTCTGATAAGAAATTTTCAGTGCCAGAATTGGCAATAGTACCCACTGCCCTATCTTTAAATTCAATTAAACCATCGGGGTTATTAGTAAGTTGATTCACGGTTAAACTTGATGCTATACTTGCTGTTAATCCTGAAATAAATAAGAGTCCGCCAAACATTAATAATAAAGCAGTAAGTTTTCCTAGCTTAGTTACCGGTGCTTTATCACCATAACCAACAGTAGTTAAGGTTACTGCAGACCACCACATA
>JANQUX010000440.1:2347-3130 GCA_030730545.1 Maribacter sp.
TCCCACAGCCCTCTGCTTCCGGGTCTAAATGCTTCCGGATTCATTTTACGTTCGAACAACCAACCTAAAACCCCAAACAGAAAAATAATAAAAAGTAAAATCAGCAAACCACTTAAGAATCCGACATTGAAAAATCCGCCTACGAACTGCTTAAACTTATCAAAAGAAGATACTTCGGCAATAGCTATTGTCGCATTAGAGGCGTAAAAAGAATGTGTGAACTCCATTTCTTTACTACGCTGACTGGTAATGGTTAACGGATTGATACTTAAATCAATTCCGCCAGAACGAAGTGAATCTAACATTGGTGAAAATTCCATAGGTATCATCTCATATTCTATATTCAAATCACTAGCCACTCTTTTCCATAACCAAACATTTAGCCCTTCTAAATTTTCTCCACTTTGAAATATAAATGGTGCTGCAGCTGTGTAACCAACGCGTAATTTTTCAGTCTCTGTCTGACTACTTAATGAGTTAGAATTTAGAAATAGAGTAATCAATAGTAGTGTCCTCATTACTATAATAAGATTTCTATTCTGTTAATATAATCATTTTATAAGATATCTGCAGATTACCCAAATCGCAGAAAATGAAGTAATTTTAAATTCTTAACAAAACGAAGTGTATGGATATTAAACTAATTACCTTCAACGAAGTTACGGCAGACCTACAATCGCAGCTGTCTGAACTTTATAAACAATTGATTGCAGAGCTAACTCAGCTAGATTTAGCTTCTGCATTATCTGATTACAACACAACTGATGTTGCCATATGTATGGA
>JANQUX010000441.1 GCA_030730545.1 Maribacter sp.
TGTTCAACTTGTGACGGATGGTCGTCATATAATAGTTCAATTCCTTAGCCTCATCATCTTTTCCTTTCATTTTGTTCATCCGGGAGTCCCAATGTTCAGGGGCAACCTTGCGTTTCAGGCTAAGTGCGGCACGGCGACCGTCCACGGTAATTCGTACATAAATACTTGCCTTGCCGTTTTTGTCAAGTCGCTTGTCTTTTAGATAAAATAATATAGAATAAGTATGCGCCGCCATTTTGGGTGTCTAATAGGTATCGATTACGATGGAAAAAAGGTAAAACAAAAAAATGTAAAATCCTAAATATTAACAAATTACAAGGAAATCGACACCACTTTTTATAGGATAGAAATGCGCACCGAATAGGTGACTTTTTAAACGGTTTCAAAACGATTCTTTTGAGTATGTAAAAAATAAAAACCCCTGATAATCATAAGATTAAGGGGTTTTTGAATCGTTTTGATACTGTTTTAGTGGAGCCGGAGGGATTCGAACCCTCGTCCAAACAAGCAATTAAAATGCTTTCTACATGTTTAGAATCTGATTGATTTTCGATGCTTACCTGACCAGAAACCGCCTAATACACACTTATCTTCTTAAGGTTTTGGTGGTGTCGCCAAAGTGAGCGGACACCCTTATGTTGACTTTTCTGGTGCTCCTATAAGAATCGCCATCAACAAGGGCTATTCAGGAACATCTCGCTTCCCTACCTGGTAGGGACGAGGCTAAATCCTACTATAATTCGGATTAAGCGGCAAGAGCGTAATTATTTTCGCCAATTAAAAGTGTGAAAAATGAGATTAACGAGCTGTTTCCCAGCGCTCGACATGCTTACATTCCAACTGGTCTCGCTGTCAAAACCGGTCGGCCCCAATATGTAAAAGAACTTCCTGATCTAAATAATAGCTGCATCAATGCAATCGACTTCAACTATTAAATAGTGGGCAGCAAAGCTAACAAAACTTTACGATCCCATATAATTTTTATTTTGACCAAAGCCAAGTGTTTCTAATTGTATAATTTAGTACAATATTTATACCAAACCCATATGAAGTTCGGAATCATCAGAGAACGTAAGAATCCGCCAGATAAGCGTGTTGTTCTATCTCCAAAAGCATGTCAAAAAGTCTTAAATGCGCATTCTAAGGCTGAAATCATAGTTGAGCCATCACCAATTAGGGCATATGCCGATGATGCCTATACTACCATCGGGGTGACCGTTGCCGATGAGATGAACGCTTGCGAGGTGTTACTAGGTGTTAAAGAGGTGCCGATAGATGACCTAATTCCGAATAAAAAGTACTTTTTCTTTTCACATACCATTAAAAAGCAGCCTTACAATAGAGATTTGCTTCGTGCTATTTTAGAAAAGAATATTGAAATGTACGATCATGAGGTGATTACTAACAAACAAGAACAGCGCGTTGTTGCCTTTGGTAGATACGCGGGTATCGTTGGTGCCTATAACGGATTTCGTGCATACGGACTCAAATTTGACTTGTTTCAATTACCCAAAGCCAACGATTTAGAAGATCAAGAAGCGTTGATAAACGAACTCATAAAATTAAGATTACCTGCTATTAAAGTACTACTTACAGGCAGGGGTAGGGTAGGTAATGGCGCTAGAGAAATGCTAGACGGTATGGGAATGAGAAGGGTGAATGTTACCGAATACTTAGAAAAGACTTTCAGCGAGACTGTATATTGCCAAATAGATGCAAGTGAATATAACAAACGTAAAGACGGAGTTCGTGGTAATAAAGCCGATTTCTTTGCTCATCCACAGGAATATAAATCTAACTTTTTCAGATTTGCTAAGGTGAGTGATTTCTATATTGCGGGTCATTATTTTGGTCAAGGGTCTCCATATCTTTTTACCCGTGAAGATGCTAAACATGAAGATTTCAAAATAAAAGTTGTTGCCGATGTCAGTTGTGATATTGACGGACCGGTTGCTTCAACAATCCGCCCTTCAACGATTGCAGATCCAATTTACGGGTATCACGCCGAATCGGAATCTGAAATCGATTTTAAAAACACTGATGCAATTGCAGTTATGGCCGTTGATAATTTACCATGCGAATTACCAAGAGATGCCAGCGAAGGTTTTGGTGAGGCTTTTATAAAGAATGTGATCCCTGCTTTTTTCAATGGTGATAAGGATGGAGTTCTTCATAGAGCGAGAATGACCCAAAATGGGAAGCTGACCGAACGTTATGCATACTTGCAAGATTATGTTGATGGTAAAGAATAAGTAGTGGTTTTATTTTAGTTTATAGGCTGTTTTAATAGGAATCGTTTTTTTTATCTCTAAGCTGGTTACGGTAAGTACACCTAAGGTATATGCCAATAAATCTTGTATACTAAAATAGTTTCCGAAGATTAAGTTTGCCCATTTAGAATGTTCTAGTCCGAAATAACTAAGCATATTTGTTAGTTGTAAAAATTCTATGACGTATGCTATTACCAAGGTTGCAATACCGATGGTAATGTCATTTGCCTTCACGAAAGATTTAAAAAAGTAAAATATAAGAATGACCACTAAGTAGTCTCCGAATGTGTGGCGAATAAAGCCGGATTTTAAAAATACGGCAATTAAGATTTCGATTCCTAGCAGTACAAGAAAGTATATAAAATAGATACGGTTGAATTTGAATTTCATGTGTTGAACTTTTAAGCGTTTGTTAAATAGATATAAAGCATACTTATGGGGTAATTCATAATCTGTAATATGAGCGTCATGGTATGCTCTTGTATATCTTTCGAATACCTAAGAACATTTACCAAAATTATAATCAACGCAATACAGGTAATGATGATATAGCTGAGATATAGCATAATACCTATAACGGTAGTAATTTCAGTTTCTGGTATTAAGGCAATACACAGTAGCAAAGTCGAGGCTAGAAAATATAATGAAACTACTCTCACAATTCTACGGTTCCATTTATGTTTAAAAAAAACCATCATTACTCAGCATTTATAACTAGTTGGGCAAACGTATATTCTTGCCATGTTTTTATGGATTGAAGGGCTATGTATTCTTTATGTTTTTCTTGAATACTAGTCTTTAGATCATAATTAACTTCTTTCTCTTTAGCATAGTTATATAACTGAATGCTATTAG
>JANQUX010000442.1 GCA_030730545.1 Maribacter sp.
GCCATTCGTTTCTCCGAAAGGACCAAGTAGCCATTTGTTTTCGTTGGCATTAATTTTTTTACCGAATAGAATTACCCATTGTTGCGTTATCCAATCTTGAGCGTTTTGTTTTAAAGGTGCAAATTCCATTTAGCTGTGTTTATTCAATTGTCCAGTTGGAATAAAATTTTGTTTTCCTTTCCACGTGCCAAATTCAGAAATAGGCTTAAAACGTAAGGTGGTAAACTCGAAATGGAAGTCTTTTCTATCCCTTTCTTTCATGGCATTTGAATGTCTTTTTGGTTTGGGCATATTGCTATGTCCATGAACCATGTTGGTCATCTCTTTTTCAGTTTTCCAGATTGAAAATGTCGAAACTGTATTAGGAAATTTAATTGAAGCCAATGAAAATATAGTGCCTTGATGGTCTCTCACCAGTTTTTCTACAGGTCTTCCCCATGTTAAGAACCTTGGTATTGCCAAGGGTTTCATTCTAGCAATGGTAACAGCGACTACAGCAGATGATTCGTTTTCTAATATTGCTTTCTCTTGAGGTATTTTGAATCCGGTGATTTTTCCCCATTCGCGCATGAATAATAAACGAACGTGCCAGCCTTTGTTTAAAATTTGACCGAATTTTTTATTTCTAAGATAGTTCTCAAGTGCCTCTTCATTTTCCCATTGTGCAAAAATAGCAACCTGGTTTATTAGAAATCTAGAAGTTGAAATAATGGGTGAACCTAATGTCATCGCTGACATATATTCAGAGTGAATTAGACCTTTTGTTTTCTTATCTATTAGGTTAGTAAATATCCCCTTAACTGCCAAAGCAAATGGTATTTTGACAAGATGATAAGAAAATATAGTCATTTTATGTATTGTTGAATACTCGTTTTCAAAACTTTAATTTGTGTTGGGCGATACTATTTTAAGTACTCAAATCAGTGTCTTCCCAGCTGGTATCTTTAGAAACCATATAGGTTAAAGAATGTCTTCTTTCGTGAATAACACCACCATTACCCATAGGGTCGAAACCTGTAGGAACTGTATCACTACCTAATTGACCACTTCTAACTGCATTATGCAAGCAATAGAATAAGTCTTCTTTCTGCATCAAATCTTCTTCTGAAACAGTCGTTTTGTCTTTTACCCATTCTTCTATGATGCCATCTAATTTACATGTATAATTACTTAAAATGTCTTGCATTTGGTCGCCTGACATCATTTCTCCTGTAATTTCAGGTTCCATATAGCCAAAATACCAAGCCAAAGGCCATGCGTTTTCAAATTTCCAGCCGATAGCGTTTCTTGCTTGTTCATCATCTCGTGATACCGTTAAGATTGATTTTTCTTCTGTAGTCATGAAATCTTCAAGATTATTATTTTCAATAAAACTCAAGATCTGTTCTTGCGGCAAGTTTTCTTCAGGTACCATGACCCAAAGTACTAATGCTTTTATAGCATGTAATTTTTTGGCAATTTCAATAGAAGGTCTTAAATGTCTGCCTAATTCTGTAGGTAGGCTTGTAGTTGGTTTGAAACCTGCATTGAAACAGACATCTAAATTTTCTCGTCTAAGGTCTGTCATCCAAGCGATGTCATCATAAGATTTAGAAGAAGGTGTATTTTGAATTTCCCTTTTTGGTTCTTCATTATCTTTTGAACCGAATAGTTTTTTGAATATCCCCATATTATTGTTGTTATTGAAGTTTAATTTTCTAACGTTTTTGGATATACTTTGTTGCATTTTTAGATGCAAGAACCTAAGTATTTGAACGATAAACCAAATGGGTTAATTATTGGACTTGTATAAAAAGGTATTATATCTAGAGTTGTAACCACGATTTGAACGCCTATTTGAAAATAAGTTAACACCTAATGTAATTTGGTGAAACCCTCCATTACCTGTAACCAATCCTCCGAATTCACTCGAGTAAGTATATGATATTAAAAAACGGTCAAATTCAATACCAGCTATGGGTGTAATTAGATTGAAATTTTTCACTTCATTTTTTTCTAGGCTTCGTCTGTAGGATAGTGCAAACCATGCTCTTGCAGTGTCACCAAAGGTTTGATACACTTTGGCGTTAATGTCCAATAAACTTTCGCCAGTATTTTCTATATATTGAAACATTGCCGATGGCTCAAATTGAAGGTTTTGTCCGCGACCAAAAAAATAGCCAACATTTAAAAGGTATCTTCTAAGATTCAATGACTTAAATTCCGAGTTTTTTACTTCTCGCGTATTGAGTAAAATATTTTTGGCAGTGAGATAAATAAAACCATCTAGTTTGTGATACGCAAAGCTTAAATCGCCATTGAAATAGGCTTCAGACCGTATTACCTGTGCAACTATTGGGTCAAAATCAACAAAAGTTCGTTGATCTAAATTATTTAGAACATAAGAAGCTGCTAGACCAAAAGATAGTTGGTTTAATGCCTCATAACTTCCAAAATTTAAATGATAGGCATAAGCTCCTTGAAATCCGACCTGAGAATGAAATCCGTTTTTATCATTAAAAATTAATCCGCCTAAAGCAGCGTTGTTTCCTATACTGCCATGCATACTTATTGTTTGCAGTGCAGGTGAACCACTAACTCCATTCCATTGTTGACGGTGTGTCAGTCTTACTTTTGCGCTAATGCCAATACCAGCGGCACTTGGGTGTACCATAAAAATATTATCTGACAAGTAATCTGAGTATACGGGTAATGTGCCTTGTGCTCCTAAAAACTGAGCTAAGAACATATTTATACCTGCTAATAAAAGATAAGTTGATTTTTGCATGTTTTTTTATCTTTTAATTAGGCTAAAATGTCCTCTTTCCTGTTCTCCTGAATCATGTACAATGACGTACCAATAATCATCTTTTGGCATTGATTTACCTTTGTAAGTGCCATCCCAACCCTCTGAATCAGGTCTGATCTGTTTTAAGATTTTTCCGAATCGATCCAGTACATATATGTAGTCAATAGTGTTATCTACATCTTCAATATTCCAAGTATCATGATACCCGTCGTTGTTTGGTGTAAAAAACGGTGAAATAAGAAAAGTGAAAACCTGAACAAAGAACCGATCTACATCGATTTCGACAAGTATTTCATCAGGGAATATGCAAGGATCA
>JANQUX010000443.1 GCA_030730545.1 Maribacter sp.
GTATAGAGTGGGTAAGACCTATAATTAAATCAGAATGATTTTTTTTTAAAGTGACATTTTTTTAAATGTCACTTTTTTTATGCTTTAAAAATTATTCGATATACTTGATTAATTTATTTTTTGATAAGCTAGGTTGAAAACTTTACATTTGCCGAAGTAAAAATTAATAAACGATTATAATGAATATACCAGCTGAATTAAAATATACAAAAGACCACGAATGGGTTAAGATTGACGGTGATATTGCTATCGTAGGTATTACAGATTTCGCACAAGGTGAATTAGGTGATATTGTTTACGTTGAAGTAGATACCCTAGATGAAACTTTAGATCGTGAAGCTATTTTTGGTACGGTAGAGGCAGTAAAAACTGTTTCTGATTTATTCTCTCCTTTATCTGGCGAAATAGTTGAGTTCAATGAAGCGTTAGAAGATGAGCCAGAAAAAGTAAATTCTGATCCTTATGGAGACGGTTGGATGGTAAAAATAAAATTTAGCGATGCTAGCGAATTAGAAGATTTGTTGAGCGATGCTGCATACAAAGAGATTATTGGTGGTTAAAAACACTATTTATAAAGTACTTTTCATAAGCTGGATGATGTTTGTAACATTTTTCAGCTTATTTTCTTTGTCGGGTGTTGAAACCTCAGGTATTGATATACCGCATATAGACAAAGCGGTTCATTTTACCTTTTATTTCGGTGTAGTGGTGCTTGGGTACTTGGCGCTTTCTAAGCGAAATAGTACTATTAAGAGCGGGTCTAAGTTATTGTGGTACATGGTTTTATTTGCCGTATGTTACGGCATAATTATTGAGGTATTACAACATGTGGCAACTACAGATAGGCATGGTGATCCATTAGATGCATTGGCGAATTCTACCGGTGCTCTTATAGGAATGTTAGCCGTAAGAATTTTATTTTTTCGGATACCTACATTAAAATGAAAATTTTAGTTGCAATTTTAAGGATTATTTAGTTAAATTAGCAATCACTAAATTGAATATATATGGAACCTAAAAAGAATCCAAAGGCGGATTTAACAAAGAACAGCAGTCTTTATTTCGTTATCGGTTTGTTCGCAGTAATGCTATTTACTTATGTAGCATTTGAATGGAAAACGTATGATGAAGCAAATGATTATGATATTTCTATGAATGTGGATGATCTTTTAGATGAAGAGGTTCCAATGACCGAACAGATAAAAACTCCACCACCACCACCACCACCAGCTGCACCTGAAATTATTGAGGTTGTTGAAGATGAAGAAGAGGTTGAAGAAACTGTAATTGAGTCTACTGAAACAAGTCAGGAAGAAGAAATCGTTGAGGTTGAAGATATCGCTGTCGACGAAATTGAAGAAGATGTAGATGTACCTTTCGCAGTTATTGAAGATGTACCGGTTTTTCCAGGTTGTGAAGGTGCTCCAGATAAAAGAGCATGTTTCAATGAAATGATTCAAAAGCATATCGGTAAAAACTTCCGTTACCCAGAAATTGCTCAAGAAATGGGTGTTCAAGGTAGAGTAAGTGTTATGTTCGTTATTCAGAAAGATGGTAGCATCGGTAACGTTAGAATGCGTGGACCAGATAAGAACTTAGAAGCTGAAGCTGCTAGAATTATCAACAAGTTACCAAAAATGACTCCTGGTAAGCAGAGAGGTAGAGCGGTACGTGTTCCTTTTAGTATTCCAATTAACTTTAAATTACAATAGTATTTATTTACTGTTTAAATTATATAGAAAAAATCCTGAGTAATATGCTCAGGATTTTTTTTTTTTGCTTTAAACCTACAAGCTCATTTACGCTTGATTTTTTGATTATAATCTTAAAAATGTCCTTTACGGTTATCAGTTTTTTAATTGTTTGCTATTTCTTTCAAATTATTTGGTTCGCATTGTTAAGGCTTAAAATATTCTTTTTTCATTCTATTAGAAATAAAGCTTTAAGGTTGCAGAAATATGGTAGGGGGGTTATCTTTGTAGACCTATTTTAAAAATTATGAAAACGGCTGTTGGTTCGACAAAAAGTAATGCTCTTGCATTAATATTTGCCGATTTTAAGGAGATTACCAAAGCTAGATTGGCTATTAGTGTCGTTTTTTCTTCCATCGCAGGTTATTTTTTAGGTGCTTACGAAATACAATGGTTTCAAGTTTTTCTATTGGCTTTTGGTGGGTACTGTATGGTTGGTGCCAGTAATGCATATAATCAGGTTATAGAAAAAGATTTAGATGCGTTAATGAAGCGGACTAAGAATAGACCTATCCCTACTGGTCGTATGTCCGTAAACACAGCAATGGTTCTTGCCATTGTACTAACATTGATCGGTATATTTTCTCTATATCTTTTAAACCCTAAAACAGCAATGTTTGGGGCAATTTCTATATTTCTTTACACAAGTGTGTATACCCCTTTAAAAACAATTACTCCATTAGCGGTATTTGTTGGTGCCATACCCGGCGCTATACCTTTTATGTTAGGATGGGTCGCTGCTACTGATGATTTTGGTATTGAGCCTGGTACTTTGTTTATGATTCAATTTTTTTGGCAATTTCCGCATTTTTGGGCACTAGGGTGGATGTTGGATGATGATTATAGAAGCGGCGGATTTAAAATGTTGCCAACTGGTAAAAAAGATGGGGCGACCGTGCTTCAGATAATAATGTATACCATTTGGATGATGGCAGTATCTGTAATTCCTGTTTTTGGTATTACGGGTAGATTGCAACTTTCTATAGTTGCTGCGGTCATTATCTTTTTGATGGGGGCGGTAATGCTTGGTTTTGCTTTTCAATTGTATAGAAAAAGAGATAATGTATCGGCAAGAAAGTTAATGTTGGCAAGTGTTACTTATATTACACTAATGCAAATAGTTTACGTAATAGATAAATTTTTAGCTTAATTATGGATTTAACACAAGGTACGGATCAAGAGAAAAATGCTAGGGCAAAAAAGATGATGCTTTGGTTTGGTATTATTAGCTTACTGATGGGTTTTGCAGGGTGGACGAGTGCTTACATTGTAAGTAGCTCAAGAGAAGACTGGTCTAGCGACATTACGCTACCAAATTCCTTTTTGTATAGTAC
>JANQUX010000444.1 GCA_030730545.1 Maribacter sp.
CAGACCTTGGTTTAATCGGTATGGCCTTGAACGGTGTTCCAATTTATAATGATTCTGAAGGTAGAGCTGTACTTGGCGTAGTTGCCATGAGTACCTTTGATTCCGCAGGTGCACACCCTGGACCAAATTCAGATTACCATTACCACACAGCAGCTCAATTGAGTATTTATGCCGAAGATAATGGTAGCACTTACCCTACGGTAAACGATTCCAACTTAATCGGTTTTTTAAGGGACGGATTTCCAATTTACGGACGACAGGAAGCGGATGGTTCCTTTCCAGATGATTTAGATGAAAACGGAGGTCATACTGCAACTACAGCAGACTTTTCAGAAGCTATATACCATTACCACTGTAGTAATGAAAACTATTTGAATACAGGTTGGTATATCATGAAAGCAGGTGCTTATCACGGTACTCCAGGACCATCATCAGGTAATTAAATTTTATTTACAATATATAAATAAGATAGCTGAGGTAATCCTAATCTACTACAGCTATCTTCTTTTATTTTTTTTAGTCCGATACACAAATTAACTATGGGTAATCTATTTATTATATACCGTTGCCATTTTGTTTTAGTCCTTAGCTTGCTATGTGGTTTAAGTTCATGTAAACAAGCTGCCAATGACATAGAAGATATAGTAATAGATAAAGCGGCCTTGCATGCACAGAATGTTGATGCCGATATTGATCTTACAGGAGTTCCGAGCGATACAATTAGCGATACCAACCCTAATTACTCTATAAAAAATGGTCTATTCTATTTTCAAGGCAAAAAATATTCGGGCATATTAAAAAAATACCATCCTAGAGTTGAAATGATCGCTTATACTTCTGTATATGAAGGAAAACGTCATGGACCATATAGCAGTTATTATGATACCGGAGCCCTTTTTGAAACAAAGCAATATAAGCATAACCGAGTCATGGGAAGACATTACATCTATTGGAGAAACGGCAGTTTAAAAGCGGACAACTGGTACTATAACGGTAAAATGGAAGGAACTCAGAAAAAATGGTATGCGAATGGCTCTCCTTTTTACGTGTTCAACTACACAAATGGAAAACGCGATGGAAAGCAACAAGCTTGGAGAACCTCAGGACAATTACAGATCAACAGCGAGATAATTAATGGGAGGACTTATGGATTAAACAGGGCTTCACTTTGCTTTAATGTCACCAACGAACAACCTGATGCTTTGGGCTATGCAGCAAATAAAGAAAAAAACTAATTAAGTAGATACAATAAATTCACTTAAATTTTCTTCACATACTTCGTTATGATAACTGTCATTGTTGGTCCTACTTTACCTTCTATATATTCTGCATTTTCACGATCCAAAGAAATTCTTCTTACCGCAGTACCTTGCTTAGCAACTTGGCTAGACCCTTTTATTTTCAAGTCTTTTACCAAAACAACGCTGTCCCCGTTTTCTAAAATTACCCCGTTAACATCGCGGTGAATAATCTTGTCAGCCTCGGCTAAACCTTCGCCTGTAGCTTTTGCCCAGTCTAAAGCTTCTGGCTCTAAATAAATCATGTCCAATAAATCTTTAGGCCAACCTTCAGACTTTAATCTAGATAGCATTCTCCAGGCTACAACTTTCACAGAATCATATTCACTCCACATACTGTCATTAAGACAACGCCAGTGGTTTGCATCAATTTGCTCAGGATCTTCAATTTGAGTTCGACATGTTTCGCATGCCAAAATACTAGAATCGACTCCGCTAATAGAAACCGGCTCTACTTCAAAAACTTCTAAATTATTGGTTGCCGTACATAATTCGCAAGTGGAGCCACTACGTGCTTCCAAATCAGCTAATACACTCATTAATTATTATTTTTATAATACGAATTTACATCTTTTAAGTGGGTCAATTGGACCTTTCCCCAAAGAATTGGGGTCGGGCTATACATTACAAGCACGCTTTGCTAAAAAGCAAATGCGGGCTTTTCATTACTATCCCTAAGGCAAAAAAACAAAAATTACTCTACACTTGTAGAATTAAAATATTTGCTCTATGTTTGTAGAACATACTCTAAACCTGTAGAAAATGCAACTATCCAAATCGGAAGAAGAATTAATGAATATTCTATGGAAGCAAAAAAAGGCTTTCATGAAAGATCTACTCGATGCTTACCCAGAGCCAAAACCCGCTACGACCACTGTTGCCACATTATTAAAAAGAATGACCGACAAAAAATTTATTGACTATAAAAGCTTTGGCAGAAGTAGAGAATACTTTCCGTTGGTAAAAAAGAAAGACTATTTCTCTAAACACGTTAACGGGCTCATTAAAAACTTTTTTAATGATAGTGCTAGTCAGTTCGCATCGTTTTTTACTCAAGAAACCAATTTAAGCAAAGCGGAGTTAGAAGAATTGAAAAAGTTAATAGACGTAGAAATCGAAAAGAAGTAATCATGGTAATCTATCTTTTAAAATCCGCCGCATGTATGAGCATATTCTTGCTCTTCTATAAACTCCTTTTGGAGAAAGAAAGCATGCACCATTTTAAAAGATACTTTCTATTAACCGCCGTTATCGCTTCTTTTATAATACCTCAAATTGTTTTTACAGAATATGTTGAAATTGAACCCACCACTGCAGTAACTCAAGTTATCACCATAAATGAACCCCAAAATATACAACCAGTAGTTCAGGCTATTGAAAAATCGCCCATGAATTGGTCTTTAATACTATGGAATATCTACGGATTAGGAGCTGCCGGATTCGCATTCCGTTTTATGTATAATCTATTTAAAATATGGAAACGTATTCATAACAACCCAAAAACGAAACATAGTGCTATCTATAGAATACTATTAAAAGAACAACTGCCGCCACATACTTTTTTACGATATATTTTTCTAAACAAACGAAAATTTGAGGTCAACAGCATACCAGATTCCGTAATAAAACATGAAGAAACCCATGCTTTACAGTGGCATAGTTTAGATGTTCTTTTTCTTGAAGTATTGCAAGTGGTATTCTGGTTCAATCCGTTAATCTATGCTTTTAAAAAAACAATTAAATTAAATCATGAATTTTTAGCAGATAGAGCTGTACTTAAT
>JANQUX010000445.1 GCA_030730545.1 Maribacter sp.
TGGCGGTAATTTGATTTTAGCGGATAACCAGAATTTAGAAATTGGTATTGCCGGCACTTATTATGCAGAAGCAAATGCCACTGAAATTGAATGCGCATCTACTACTAGGACCGCAGTCACTTTAACCGTAAACCCCTTACCTGTAGTACCTGATGACTTAAGCACGTTTTTATGCGAAGATTCTTTTACCACTTTAGATGCCGAAGTTATAAATGTCACGTATCAATGGTCTACTGGTGCGACCACCCAAATAATAGACGTCATCGAACCAGGCGATTACGAAGTCATCATCACCAATATAAATGGATGCTCTGCTACACGCAAGTTTACAGTTGACCAAATAGATTTACCACGAATTGATAAAATTAGATCTGACGGTCCGTCAATTATTGTAACTACTTTAAATCAAGGAGATTTTGAATACTCCCTAAATGGTTTTAGTTTTCAAAAAAGCCCTGTATTTGAAGCCGTTGAAGGAGGATTTTATACTATTTACGTACAAGACAATACAGATTGCGGCGTAGTAACTCAAGATTTTTATCACTTAGTCATCCAAAAATTCTTTACGCCGAACGGAGATTCTTTCAATGATATTTTTAAACCTGACGGATTAGAGATTTTTAATACTGTTACGATTTCAATTTTTGATCGCTACGGAAAGCTCATCAAATACGGAAATACAAATTCATCTTCGTGGGATGGCACTTTTCAAGGTGAACGATTACCAGATGATGATTATTGGTATCTTATTACCGCTGATTCTCTACAATTTAAGGGACACTTCAGTTTAAAACGTTAACAGCTAAACTTTTTAGGTTCCATTTAACAATACTTTGCTATTTTTACTGCACTTTTAAGTACTATGGCGAACTCTTTCGAAAATTATCAAAGACGCAAACTCATCTCCTCTTATTTTTCTGTGGTGCTAAGTATTGCATTAGTCTTATTCCTACTAGGAATTTTAGGGTTACTGGTTTTAAATACCAAAAAAATGGCTGATCGCTCTAAAGAACAAATCACCATTTCTGTCTTTTTAAAAGAAAATACCAAAGAAATTGAGATTGAACAGCTTCAAAAGACATTGGCTATGTCTGAATACACAAAATCTTCTACCTACGTATCTAAAGAGGAAGCTGCAGAACAGCATAGCGAAGAAATCGGCGAGGACTTTGTTGACTACTTAGGTTACAACCCGCTAAAGAATTCTATCGACGTAAAGTTAAATGCAGATTTTGTTACAGCAGAGAAAGTACAAGAAATTGCAGACACCCTATCAGAAAAGAGTTTTGTCGATGAAGTTAGTTATGATAAGGTATTAGTAAGTATGGTCGCCAAAAGTGTGGAACAAATAGGTTTCTGGATCTTAGTAGCTAGCGCTATTTTCACTTTTATCGCTGTATTATTGATTAACAGTTCTATCAGATTATCTATCTATTCGAAAAGATTTATCATCAAAACCATGCAAATGGTCGGGGCGACAAAGACCTTTATTAGAAGACCATTTATATGGCAAAATATTAAACTAGGTATGATCGGAGCTGCAATTGCTTTATTGGCTATTGGTGGGGTCGTATATTATGTAAATACTAATTTTCAAGATTTAGGGTTATTCGATGAACCTTATATTTTAGTCATTTTATTTGTTAGTGTTTTTCTATTGGGCATACTTATTTCGTTCATTAGCACCTATTTCGCGACCCAACGCTTCTTAAATCTTAGAACGGACGAATTATATTATTAAATTTGCGGCATGAGTAAAAACAACAAAGTGGAACAGCACACTAAACAAGAATTTATTTTTCAGAAGAAAAATTACATGTTCATGTTCATTGGTCTTGCCTGTATTGCAATAGGTTTTATTTTAATGAGCGGTGGCGGTAGCGATGACCCCAACGTATTTAACCCTGAAATTTATAATTTCAGAAGAATAAGACTAGCACCAACTTTAGTGCTTATAGGCTTAGGTATAGAAATTTATGCCATTTTATTAAACCCTCACAAAAAGAAAGATTAATTGGATACTTTAGACGCTATTATACTCGGCATTATTCAAGGATTAACCGAGTTTCTACCCGTTTCTTCAAGTGGTCATTTAGAATTGGGCAAAGCCATTTTAGGAGACAATTCTGTACAAGAAGAAAGTTTGTTATTTACCGTAGTACTTCATTTTGCTACCGCTCTTAGCACCATCGTTGTTTTTAGAAAAGATATTTGGGAAATTTTAAGCGGCTTGTTTCAATTTAAATGGAACGAAGAAAGTCAGTTTTCTGCGAAGATTATTATCTCTATGTTACCTGCTGTATTTGTAGGTTTATTTTTTGAAGAACAACTTGAATCGTTTTTTGGTGGTAATATTCGCTTTGTTGGGTTTATGCTTATCATAACGGCAGTACTTCTATATTTTGCAGATAAAGCCAAGGATACCGATAAAAAAGTAAGCTTTAAGAATGCTTTTATAGTTGGTATCTCTCAAGCAATTGCAATGCTACCTGGCATTTCTCGTAGTGGAGCTACCATTTCTACTTCTGTTCTTTTAGGTGTAGACAAATCGAAAGCTGCCAGATTTTCTTTCTTAATGGTCGTACCATTAATTTTTGGTAAAATTGCCAAGGATCTGATGAGTGGCGATTTAACTTTTGACGGTGAAAATAATGTAGCTATGGGCGCAGGTTTTATCGCAGCCTTTCTTGCTGGTCTTGCCGCATGTACTTGGATGATTAAATTGGTACGAAAAAGTAAGCTTTCGTATTTCGCTATCTACTGTCTTGTTGTTGGATTGATTGCCGTTATATACGGATTCACTAATCCGTAGAACTCCTTTAAACACCCAAATTCATGAAAGATTTGACCAAAGAAGACTATTTAAACGGTCAAGTATTATTGATCGATAAACCACTAGAATGGTCGTCTTTTCAGGCAGTCAATAAATTGAAATGGGCAATCAGAAAAAAATTCAGTTTAAAAAAATTTAAAATTGGGCACGCAGGTACTTTAGATCCTTTAGCAACGGGACTACTTATTATTTGCACCGGAAAATTCACTAAGAAAATCACCGAATACCAAGGGCAAGAAAAAGAATACACAGGTGTTTTTACCTTAGGTGGCACAACTGCTTCTTACGATCTTGAAACTGAAATAAACGAAACCTTTGCTACGGATCATATTACACCTGATCTTATAAATACCACTACCCAACAATTTATAGGTGACATTGAACAGGCACCACCTGTTTTCTCTGCATTAAAGCAAGATGGTAAGCGACTTTATGAACTGGCCCGTGAAGGAAAAACAGTTGTTATACCAAAGCGAAAAGTAAATGTAAGTGCATTTGATATTACCGCTATCGATGGTTTGAACGTTCACTTTAGAATCACTTGTAGTAAAGGAACCTATATAAGATCTATTGCACATGATTTTGGTAAAGCACTAAATTCTGGCGCACATTTAACAGCACTAAGAAGAACCAAAATAGGTGATTTTAACGTAGATAATGCTCAAGACCCTTTGGTCTTTGCCGATATATTACTGGGACCCGAAAATAACAGGTAACAAACAATTGATTGCCTTTTGTCGATTACTTAAAATATTTTGGTATTATTAAGGTTATATAACCATGAATCTAAACCGAAAACAATTATCATTACTTGCCACTATCTTTAGCTTGTCTATTGTAGTGTTGGTACTATATGGTATTCAGTTTGGAGGTCAAGAAGAATCTCAGGAAGATTATGTTGTTGAAATGGTTTTAGATCCCGAAGTTTTAGAAGAAATTTTAAAAGAAGAGGAATTACAAGAAGACCAAGCCAACGCAGATCCTATAAAAAGTCATTTAGCCTTTAACGAAACAGCAAAGCCTAGTTATGGCAACCCAGAGCCGTTACAAACTTTAGAAGAGTTGATGGAGGAGCGCAGTGAAATGAGCGATGGCGACCCTAATGAAGATATTATTTCTGACACGGGTTATTCTGAAAGAGTAAAAGCCCTAGCAAAAAAGAGAGAAGAGAAAAAACAACTTCTAGGCGAAAAGGAAGCTCAAAAGAAAGAGTTTACCAATAACTTAGCTGCAAGAAAAACTTCGGTATCATATTCTTTAGTAGACAGAAATAATTACAAATTACCCCCACCAATATACACTTGTATAGAAGGTGGCAAAGTCGTTATTAATATTGAGGTAGATGCATTAGGCTATGTTACCGAAGCAGATTATAACGAAAAAAGTTCTGGCACCTCTAACGGTTGTCTTGTTGACAATGCGATAAATTACGCTCTAAAAGCAAGATTTAATTCATCTGATAAAGAGTCTCAAAAAGGCACTATTACCTATTTATTTCAAGGGAAGTAAACAAGCGCAAGAAATACGCTAGTTATTCTTAAAATACCTACTGTAGTTCTAAGTATAGTTTTAAACCTTTTTTACTCTAATGGCTAGCAATAGTAGTAAATCTTCTAAAATACTTTGACCCTTATCTTTATTATAAAATACTTGTAAATCTTGTTTAAACTCTGGTGTTAACGAACCATGTGCTGTCTTATAATCTTCTACAAGCTTTGTCGCCTTTATTGATCTAGGGCCCCAAGTAGCTACTACGGTATCATCCTTCTTATCAATCGCAATTAATTTAGGTATCGACATGCCACCGTTTGTTAAAAACTGATTCATAATATCTAAATTCTCATCACGAAGGATAATAGATAGTGATATATTCGGATTTATATCAGCGATTTTGTTCATTACAGGTAATGCAGGTGAAGCATCGCCACACCAACTTTCTGACAAAACTAACCATGAGATTTTCTGATCGATAGATTTTATCTTAGCTACAACCTCGTCGCTAAACTTCAAGGTTTTATCCCAACGGCGCATACGGCTATTGTTAAGCTGAGTATACTGCGATAAAGCTTCTGATTGTTCAGGACCGGTGGATTCATTTTTTTCTGCAAGTTCAGAAACCAACGCCCTATATTCTGCATAGCTATAACTCTTCTCTAATCCTTTTTTAATCAAATCTTCAACAACTAATTCCATCAAGCTTACTTTTTAATTATACACCCTAATCGAACCCATTAGTAGTACTAAATTTAAATTGCTTACAAATTCTCTGGGATTACCGCTAAACTGTTGAACAACTTCGCTTTGGCCGTAAAGAATTTATTCTCAACCTGATTTTGTTTTAAAACGGCATCGATCAACTTGGTTTCTCTAGAATTAATTAAGAAAAGTGAACTTTCGCCAAAGCTGAACTTTCGTTCTTCGGCTGCCAATAGCGCTTCATAACTTGTTACTATATCAGCTATTAATATATTCTGATTTTCAAAAGAATCTAACTCGTTATAGATGGCGGTTATTTTGTTCAGAATCTGAACCTCAGCATTATCAAACTCGAATTGGGCATCTCTTAATTTCAATTTTGCCAATTTCAAATCTCCTCTTTCTTTTCTAAGAAATAGCGGAAGTTCAAAATTCAATCCGCCTTTATAATTTTGAGTTTCAAATGAATTCAAGTACTCTGGCTGATCGGTTATAAACTTATATTCCACATCTATTCTAGGCAATAGCTTATTCGTTTTTAAACGTTTATCTACCACTAAACCATCAATTTTATAGCCTAATGATTTTAACTTCGGATGATTCTCTAACACAAAACTATCCAAAGGTTTACCTAAAATTTCAAGAGCTTGGTCTATTTCTGTATCTAACGAAGTTTCTGGTATAACGTTCGGCTGTAATTCCATCGGTATATTTTCACCCATCCACAGGTAATTAGAAAGTTCTAATCTTGCATTTCGTAAAACAACACTCGCCTGCTCCATTTCTAAAGCTCTATTCTGCACCGAAATTTTCGCCTCAACAGTATCAATAGCAGCAATTTCACCCGATTGTGCACTTCGGTTAACACCTTTCAACCTTACTTTGGCGTTCAATAAAAAATCATTGAATACCAAACTATTACGGTATGCCTGCAGCCAATCGAAATAAGCCAAAGAGGCATCGAACAAAATCTGATTGACCAATAAATCTCTATCTGCCTTTGACTGCTCTCTAAAAAACTTTGCCTTTTTTACGGTAGCCATTCGCTCGTTGATCCAAGAACCACGACCCAGAGAAAGCGCTACTCCGGCACTATAGAGTCCGTCATCGGGCACATTTCTTTCGGCATTTAAAAATTCGCCCGAATACTGCTCAAACTCCCCTTTTAATTCTATACCATACCAAGTAGGTACTTTAAAGGTAGAATTCAATAAATCGTAATACTCGGTGCCTTTAAACTCTTTCGTTGAATAATCGACAGATATCTTAGGATCGAAACCACCACGTGCTTTCATTAGATTTGCCTGACCTACGCTCATAACCATCTCTGCCTGCTTCGCTATTGGATGATATTTTTTTACATAACCCAAGTACTCTCTAAAATTTAGCTGTACAGAATCTGCAGTCTGAGCATTCGAGAATAACCCAGCAATTAGATATAAAAAGACAACAATTCTCTTCATCGTTATTTTTTTACAGGTTTATCTTGAGCCCCATCTGGTTGATAATAATTGGCAGGGAAGCCGTTTAATTGTCGCCATAGTTCGTACCAAATAGGAACATCTTCTAACAATGCAATGGTATTTGCACCAGAACCTACACGCAAGGCATTTGGCCATGGTTGATCTTCTTTATCTGGCGACAACAACACCCTATATTTTCCATTAGGGTTTATAAAAGTTTCAATAGCCACTACCCTGCCTGCATACGTACCGTAAGATGCATTTGGCCAACCACTAAATACAATTGCAGGCCAACCGTCGAACTGAATTCGTACCGATTCATCTAAATGAATTAACGGCAAATCTATAGGGTCTACAAACGTTTCTACAGCCATATCATAATCTGCCGGCATAATACCCACTAACGGCGTACCTTCTTTAAAAGTCTCACCGATACCTGCGGTAAGAACTTTATTAATATACCCATTTTGGGGTGCTCGAATATAGCGTAATGCATTTCGCATTTGATAATTGGTATAATCGTTCTCTAATTTACTTACCTGCGCCTCAGAATCGAATTGGTTCGACATCGCCGTAAATTTATCGCTCTGTGCCTTTGAAATTTTATCGGTATACGAAGCTTGCACACTATTGATCTCTACTTCGGCATTGATTATTTCATTTTTAGCAGCCAACAGCTTATTCTCTTGAGAAAGTAATTTTGCTTGTGTTTCTTGCAGCTTTAGTCGCTTTTCTTCAACATCGGTTACCGCTTTTAAACCTTCACTCTCTAATTGAGCTGTACGCTCATATTGGCGCTCTGCAATTTGAATATTGGTTTTAGCAGCCTCAAAGTCTATACTGTCACTTTGTGCTTTTAATTTCGATTGCAATAATTTATTCTTGGCTTGCTCTAGCTTTAATCTTCTTTCATTAATAAGTGCGCCAACTTGATTATCTAATGACTTTACTTTATCGCCATAAGAGGTAACCGATGAACTTTTAGACTTTAATTGTTCTCCTGTTCTTTCTACTAAATCTGGATCGAAATATTCTGATTTTACTTCTGATATAAACAGAATAGTATCTCCCTTTTTTACATAATCGCCTTCTTGCACATACCACTCTTCGATTCTACCCGGAATTTGAGATTGAATAGTTTGCGGTCTTTGACCAGGAGTCAATGTCGTTAAAAACCCTCTAGCATTTATAGTTTGTGTCCATGGTAAAAACAATACAATTACACCTACTACCGCAAAAGCGAATAGAAATCTATTGAAGTGCTTATAGTATTTTTTATGGTCTACTTTTTGAACGGATTTAAAACGCTCAATTGAAACTCTCTCGTTTAGTTTATTATGAGATATGTTAAGCATTTTTTCCTGAGATTTCGTTAATAATCTGTCCTTTATCCATAGTAATTATACGCGAACATTTTTTGATCCACTTGTCATTTTCACTTACAACAAGCAATGCCCAACCATTTGCCGGGTCGCTTAGAAAGCTTAAAATTCGATCAGCTTCTTCACTATTGAACTGATCTAATGGATCTTTTAGAATAAGTAATTTTGGTTTACGAACGATACTTCTTGCCAGTACAATCTTTTTGGACACCGTATGCGGTATCTGTTTACCTTCTGGGTAGAGTACTGTGTTAAGACCATCTGGTTGCTTCTTTACAAAATCTGTCAAACCTACTTTATCAAGCGCCCAATAGACCTGCTCACTTGTGGTCTCTTTATCACCAAATGTGATGTTATTTAGAATAGTACCCTCAAAAGGTGATTCTTCTGGTAATGACTGACCAAGATGAGAGCGGTAGTAATTTAAATTCATCCCCTTTAAAGAAACTCCGTTTACATATACCCCACCACTATCTGGCTCTAGAATGCCAGCTATAATGCGTAACAACGTATTTTTACCAGAACCACTGTTGCCTCGCAATAAAATAGTACAGGTAGGCGAAATGGTTAAACTTAGGTTTTTAATTATATCTCGCTTTTGCTGCGGTACACTATAAGAAATATCGCTCAGCTCAATGGTAAAGGATTGGTTCTCTAAAAATGGCTTTTCTCCTTCTTGCGGTTCTAATTCTTTATCTACCACCTGCCCCATTTTTTCTAAAGATGTCAATAGATCATAGAAAGTTTCCAAACCTAGAATCAACTTCTCTACAGAACTGATTACCAAAAGAATAATAATCTCTGCTGCAACAAATTGACCAATATTCATTTCTTGATTCAATACCAATAAACCACCGATCAACAAAAGACCACCGGTTACCAGAACCTTAAAACCGATCATTTGTATAAATTGTATCACTATTACCTTAAAATGACTTTCTCTTGCATTTAAATACTCTACTACCAGCGTATCATTTTTATCTAATGCATGAGAAGTTTTACCCGAAAGTTTGAAACTAACTATTGAACGGGCTATTTCCTGTAACCAGTGCGCCACTTTATACTTACTCTTCGACTCATCTAAACTAGTATCGAAACCTCTTTGTGCCGTAAACTTGAATACGATATAGATCAATAGCATTAGCAACAGACCATACACGATAAAAAACGGATGATAAAATGATAACAATAATAAACCGAAAATGATTTGTAATAACGCCGCAGGAAAATCAATCAATACTTTTGATAATGACTTTTGAATGGTCAACGTATCAAAAAATCGATTCGCTAATTCTGGCGGATAGTAGTTATGTAATTCACTCATTTTTATCTTAGGAAATCGATATGCAAACTCAAATGAGGCCCTGGTAAATATTTTTTGCTGTACGTTTTCAATAATTCGTATCTGCATTAGTTGAAGTATACCTACAAAGGCAACACCTAGGGTTACCAAAATTACCAATACCACCCATGATGAACTTATCTGGGCACCTTGCATAAGGTTAATAATCGCCTGTATACCTAAAGGCAAAGACAGGTTTACCACACCAGCGAATATGGCATAATAAAATACCTGAAACACATCTTTCTTATCAAGCTTTAACAGACCTAGAAAGCGTTGCCAAGCGGTTAGTATATTTTTATTCATCTATTCTTTGATTTAATGTATTAGAAACAAGATGCGTCAAAAATTGTGTTGGCGTAACTTGGTCATTACAATCTGTTAGTGATGGAAAATGTTCTTTTAAAAAATGCTGATGTAAACCGTTTTCGAGAATGGTACTTGCTAAACTGGCAGGGTATTGATAGTCTGCATCTACTAAAGATATCATCTCACCCAATCTACCCACCAATCTTTTATAAATACTATAAAAGCCTTCTTTGTTCTCCAAGTCGACCTCTTTGGTCAAATATGATTTAGAATATTCGTTGACTACAATGTTGCTCAAAAGTACTTCATTGATGTGTGAAAAATCAGAATCTTCCTTTATTGTTTTAGTCATAATAAAAATGGCCTGCACTAATTTTTCTTTCGGATCTTTAATACTATTGGTAGCAAACACCAACTGATACTCCATCCACCCCCAATACCACGATGTCAGATACAGAAGAAGTTTATGTTTATTTTCAAAATAACGGTATATGGAACTTTCATTTGAACCTATTTTTACCCCAAGCTTCTTAAAAGTAAAACATTCGAAACCTATTTCATCGATCATTTGAATACTAGTTTCTATTATTTTTTTACCTAGACCAGAAGACTCTGGATCTTTTAAAAAAAGCTTCTCATTTATTCTAATCTGTACACTTTGCAATAGCCGATCCATAGTAATTTTATTCAATAAAAACGCAAATATAATAGTATTACTATTAAATATTAAAAGTTTAACATTTATTTATAAAAGTAATACCCTGTCTCGTGATGGCGTAACAGAAAAAAAGTAAGATTTTAACACTCAAGCGCCTATTTTAGCCCCTTCAAATAATCTCCTAATTTGCTGTAAGATGGTACATGGTTAATTTTTTATGAAAAGCAATATCAAATTAGAGCAAAAAAACCAGACTGATCATAAATAAAAAGTTGGATTCTCTAGTAGTCAAAAAGTTTTTTTGGTAAATCATAAGAGAAAAATGTATTTCATCGAAACAAAGTGTATAGAAATAATTTTACCCTAAAAGTGGCGTTTTAAAATAGTTAAAAACCTACTTAATGCATATTACTTTATATCAGAAAATCTCGAAATATTTTTATTGCGTTCTAAGCACTATTTTCGAGCGAAAATTTCTCTTTATCCTTTTAAACATTCTGTTTTACAATTCAATTGTAACAGGGCAAAATTGTAGTTCTTTTGATGTCTCCACCGCATCCAAAACAGAACTTCTTCTAAATCAATCCAATAATTTTCTTATTAATTCTATAAGAACGGCCAATTGGACTAAAAATACCAATGACGAGTTCAGTTATAATGATAATGGTACAAACTTTAATAATAGAGCCTTGTTTTATTCGGAACGTTCTTTTCAATCCGAGTTCGGCTTTAGGTTAACGGTGGAATATACCACCGGATCCGTAGCGGATGATGGGGCACATAATCTCTCTTTTGGTTTAATAAGTGATGTAGACGACCTTTCGCAATATAATGGCTTTAATCCGTTCAAATCGGACAACAGTTTATACGGTATAGGGGTTAATTTAACCGCGGACGATGATGCGACTTCCAGAGGATTGAATTTTACTAACGGCAATGAGCGTATTACACTCCATACCTCAGGCCTAAGACATCAATTTGTGGCAGGGGAAAAGACCAAAATTTTTATAGAAGTCGGTATCGGAGGTTTTTGGTCCTTATATATTAATGACCAATATGAGCAATCTGGTGTTTTTTCGGAAGGTTTTGATCTTAGCAAAAGCTACCATGTTGCTGTTTATGGACAGGACGATAACGGAGCCGGTAAATCGATACAATCCATAAAATTGGAAAGACAGTATTTTCCAGGGGAACGTGCCATAGGTATTAGGGGACATTGGTCCGGTGGCGAAGGAGACATAGAAAGTGTAAAGGATTTTAAAACCCTTTATACCATGCGAGCCACGTTTACTTCGGGAGCCGTAGAATCGGCACAACAAAGGGCACCGAATAAATTATTGGAACAGATTGCAATTGATGCAGGTGTTGCATCCGTAGTG
The DNA here is from genome assembly GCA_030730545.1 of Maribacter sp. GTDB lineage: Bacteria > Bacteroidota > Bacteroidia > Flavobacteriales > Flavobacteriaceae > Maribacter. The sequence continues at coordinate 11,563 of JANQUX010000445.1, forward strand.
CCAACTTGGGGCGATCTGAGCTTAGATGAACCACTAACAGACCCTTACCGTACCATTCTTAATGAAATTCGCGCAGCGGGCTTTAAGGTCAAGGCTTACGTTAATAGTGAAAATTTTGTTGGCACCAATACAGATGCACTTCAATCTTTTACAGATGCCTGGTTTGCATGGTGTGATACAAACCCCGAAGCGCAAGCCTTTATTAACAGTCAGCCCTATCATACGGGTATTTGGAACAGGGATACCCAACAATACGAAGATGCTACTGCGACTTTTCCGAAGAGAAAATACATGTTCTGTTACGCGGAATACGTGATCAAAGATTACTCGTTACGCTATGGAGCGGATATCAACAATTGGATTTTTGATGATGGATCCACCATGGAAGATAATGGCGACAATGCCACTAGTGGTATCTTAGAGGAGCAACGAATATATCAAGCCTTCTCCAATGCCGCCCGTGCTGGAAATACCAGTATACCTACTGCCTTTCAAAACGGTAGAAGTACATCAAATTACAGAGATTTTCCTTTTGCGCATGCCGTATGGTTCGAAGATTTTAAATTCGGCCATGCTTTTGGTGGCAACAATGATCATGCCAGCAAAACCGGGGGCCAGTTTAATTTAAATTACAGGCATGTAACACGAATGACCGAAACCAATGCCTACGTTCACGATGGTGGCGCATGGACCTGGGATGACGGGATAATCGGGAATTTTCATTCTAAACTGGCGACAACAGCTTGGAAATATGGTCCTACCCAAGCATGGGAGCAAGATGATTTTAATCAATGGAACTATGAGGCGCTTAAAGCCGGTGGTCATATGACTTGGGGTGGATCAACGCCCAGAAGCAGTAACACGCTCCGTGACTGGGCTTATGAACTTTTAAAGAACATGGACGATTATTTAAGTGAAAACTTAAATCCTGAAGAGCCTAAATGGGCACGAGCTTATACCATATTACCAGAGGCGACCACCTGCGACCCGTATTATCATGTATTAGTAGACGGCAAAGACTTTTGGGACCCTAAAGGAGATGCTATGAGCCTAAGCCTTTGGTCTTGCGCGCCTTCGTGGCTAACGATAACTAAAGATGAGGATAATCCTGGGCAGTGGATTTTAAGCGGAATACCCAATGATAGTGAGGACACAGTTCTTGAATTTGGAATAGATGCTACGGACGGTGAAGGATTTGTAGGTGCGAGAGCATTAGAATTAAAGGTAAACGGTGGTGCCACCACAATCACGAATCCTGGTAATGGAATGCCTATGTGGGCATCGGATATCAATACCATAGCGGCCTTTACGTATCAAGAATTCAAATTTGACCTTAAAAGATGTCAAAATTTTGAAGATTTTGACGGAGACAGCTTATCGGTTACTATTGAAAATGCACCGGATTGGTTGAGTTTAACATCTGAATTCAAAGATATTTATCAATTGCAGGGCACACCAACCTGTGCAGGTGATTATACGGTTAGACTAGCTTTAAGTGACGGCACTAACACTGTTTACAAAGATGTTGAGATAATGGTTGCGGACGACGAATTTATTGCTATGACCAGTAATTCCATAAACGGTGGCGCTTCTTGGAATCTACCCGACTTAACATCAAATACCCCTCAATATTCTTATAACAATAGAAGTAATAATTACGATTATAGGGCGCTATTATATTCCGACCGGACCTTTCAATCCGATACCGGACTTCGATTAACGATCAAATATACTACAGGTAGTATAGAGGATACAGGAGGGCATAATTTTTCCTTTGGTCTTATAAGTAGTGATACCGATTTAGCAACTTATAACGGCGTAAACCCTTTTAAAACTGACACTTCGGTGTACGCCATAGGAACAAACTTGACAGCCGATGGAAACGCAGATTACAGAGGGCTTAATTTTAGTAATGCCACATCGGTAACCAACCTGGATGAATCGGGCACCAATGTCCAGTTCCCTACGAACATTTCTTCTACGGTTATCATAGAGGTGACTATAGACGGGGCATGGAGTTACTCTATAAATGGTGTTCTGGAAGCATCGGGATTTATCGCCGAAGGCTTCGATTTATCTAAAAGCTATTATGTTGCCGTTTACGGGCAAGATGATAATGGAGGTCAAAAGACAATAGAAAAAATTGCCGTATCAACATGTTTTAACACCTGTACAGACAATAGTCCAACAAGTATAGATCTAGAAATATCCGAAATTACCTGCGAGAACCCCGATTCCCTTACCCTAACGGCAAACGTTACTGGTGTTGACGAAAATATACAGGAAGTGGCTTTCTATCAAGACAATATGTTGATCGGTACCTCGACCCAAGCTCCTTACACTATCGACATTGATCAACTATCTAACGGAGAATATTCTTTTTACGCTTTAATCACTGATAATTGTGGTAACCATATTACTAGCAATGTCAAGACATTTAAGTCTTTTGAGGCATTGACTCTTGATAGTGTTACTACAAATGTCAGCGCCAACGGTAACGATGGCAGTATCATCGTTGCGGCAACAGGCGGACTAGCACCTTATCAATACAAACTTAATGATTATGATTTAGTTGACTTGAATGTATTTGAAAACTTGCCTGAGGGAGACTATATAATTTCTGTGAACGATGCAAATGGATGTTCTCAAACCCTGACTATTTCAATTACAGGTCCCAGCTTCATCTCCGTGACCAGCGTTACGCTACAACTGTCGCAACTTGAAATGCGCATAGGCGAAACGATCCAATTAAATGCGGTAATCAATCCTGCCGATGCGACCAACCAGAATGTTTTCTGGAGCAGTAGTGATCAGAGTATAGCCACGGTAAACGACAACGGATCGGTCACATCTCTAACCAACGGCACCGTAACGATTACAGCGAAAAGCCAAGACGGTGGTTTCGAGGCAACTGTTACCATTATAGTAACCTCGACTTTCATTTCTATAACGGATATTGAGATAGAACAATTCGAACTTGCTATGACGGTAGGTGAAACAGCACAGTTGACTATGGTCATCAATCCCACCAATGCGACCAACCAGAATGTTTTCTGGAGCACTAGCGATAACAGTGTGGCAACCGTTGACCAGAACGGCACGGTAACGGCAAATGGCGAAGGAATGGTAACCATTACGCTAATTACACAAGATGGAGCACATATCGCACAGACGACAGTAATCGTCGAGGGATATTCGAACAGTGAAAGTTCAATGGTCTATCCCAATCCGGCAAGAGCCAGCGAGAAAATGACCGTACGCTATAATTACGGAAAGGAGACAGGACTGGCGAATATGACCTTATATGATCCAGACGGCAAAAAAATCAACTTTATGAAAGCTGACCTACAAAAAGGTATGAACGAAATTGAAATCGACACCTTTATGTTATCCACCGGTTTCTACTTCCTTTTTACGCTAGACGATACCGGGCGTTCTGAAGTTTTCAAAATTATTATAAATTAACGCTTTTATACCTACATAAATATACGATTACGGTAATTAACCAATGAAAATTAGTTCTTACGACAGCTGTAAATTACGCCGTACTGCATCTCCTATTTGTAGTTTTGAATGATTCTGCAAGTTGTACGGCTTACGAATTATATATCAAGTATATTCTGAAGAACGATGCCTAAACTTTGTTCTATGTATGACGTTAAAGTTAGAAACATTCTGTAATAAACACTCATTAAAAATTCAGCTTTAATAATCGGAAATCCATTCGAAATTATCTTGAATAACTTGGTTCTTCTCTTCTTTCAAATATGCTAAAAATGCCAATGCGGTAGGTGATAGTTTTTTAGATTTAAGCCAAATAATATTCCACATTGTAAGTATTGGCAAGCCTTTGATCTTAACTATTTGAACTTCATTATTTTTAAGCTCGTTTTTTAACCCTATAATCGGCATAATAGAAAAACCTAAACCCGCAATTACCGCTTGTTTAACAGCTTCATTAGAAGTAAGTTCAATTTTTTTACGAACCTCAAATTTATTTTCTATTATAAAATTTTCCATGGCAGCTCTTGTGGCAGAACCTGTCTCTCTATAGAGCAATGCCGACTCTTCAAAAATCTTTTTCTTAGATAGTTTTTTATTCGCTAATCCGTTTTTACCGGCAATTAAATATAATTTGTTCTGCATAAGTTCTACGCTATCAACACTTAATTTCGTCGGCAAAACAGATACCATTGCAAAATCTACGGTATTCAATTCTAAACTTTCAATTACCTGAGCCTTATTTGTTACATCGATAATCAGATCAACACCTTTATTTTGGCGAGAGAAATTAGAAAGTAAATAAGGCATTACGTATTTA
>JANQUX010000446.1 GCA_030730545.1 Maribacter sp.
TCATTATTTCTTAATTAAAAATTAACATTTAAACCGAACGTAAAACTTCTAACAATTGGGCTTGCACCTTCTTGGTAACCGTAAGTTGTAGGTCCTAAATAACCTCCATTTGTAGTCTCTACACCTTCAGGGTTAAATGAAGTATAATTGTCTCCCATGATATACAACAAATTGGTAGCTGCTAAATAAACCCTCAGAGAGCCAATACCTGCTTTACTAACCCATTCTGGCTTAAGGGTATAACCTAAAGTTAAGTTTCTTAAAGCTATATAAGATGCGTCTTGAATACCTGAACCATGTGCATTTCTAGTTTGCTGATAAAACTTACCTGAAGCGTCGGCAATACCATCATTATTAGCATCAAAACTAGATCTTAACCTACCTCCAAATTGTGATTTCCAATAAATTGGATCGATATTGTAAACTTCGGCACCTTGAGACCCTTGAAACTGGAACGAGAAATCAAAATTCTTATAATTCATATTACTTGACATTCCCCAATAAAAATCTGGAGTAGCTGACCCTAGCTTCACATAATCACCTTCATAAGTAATTTGACCATCACCGTTTTGATCTACAACATACCATTCTGAACTACCAAATCCAATATTCCTTGATGGATCTGCTATATGTATTGTTTCAACCTCACCAGTTACTGCATATCCCCACATTTCACCAAGTTCTCCACCAACATAATTTCTAAATTCAGGGCCTCTACCTGCTGGACCACCATAAACTGTACGAGGAAGTTCATCAAGAGCACCTAAGCTAGTGATTTCTTGATTAACCGTAGATAAGTTGGCACTCATACTCCAAGAAAAATCATCCTTTTGTATAATGTTTGCGTTTAATTCTAATTCTAAACCAGAACTCGTAATATTACCGCGGTTAAGTATTATAGACGGTGTACCGATAACTTCAGAAACGCTTTGATTAATTAACATGTCTTCAATATCAGATGTATAATAGTCTACACTTAATCTAAAACGGTTGTTTTTTACACCAAAATCTGCACCAAAATTAGTCTCTGTATTAGTTTGCCAAGTTAAATCTGCATTTGCTACATCCTGCGGAATAAGAAAACCATTTCCGAAAGCTGTTGGTGTCGTACCCAAAATACTTAATGCTTGGTAAGACCCTAAGAAAGAAGTAGTTCCTAAAGAACCTGTACTAAATCTTAGTTTTAATAGGCTTAATGCTTCACTATCTGCTAAAAAAGATTCTTTATGTACATTCCAACCTACCGAAAGCGCAGGGAATGTTGCATATCTCTGATTAGCCCCGAAACGAGAATCACCATCTCTTCTTACGGACAACGATACCAAATATCGATCGTCAAACGCATAGTTTACTCTACCAAAAACACTTCGTCTTGACTGAGTTTCATCTATCTCCTGAGATATTACATCAGCAGGATTAAATTGATTATAGTTTATAGGTAGTCCAAATGGTACATTTGTTCCACTTGATTGGAGTCCCTTTATATAAGTATTTTGAAATTCCATTCCAACTACAGCAGATACATCATGTTTATCAGCAAATACTTTTGCATAATTTAAAGTTGTTTCACTTAACACGGTGGATACTTTTATATTTGAAATATCCAAGTCAGATTGATTAGAACGTTGTTGACCATCTGCCAAAACTCCCTGATAATAATAGTTTTGAGTATCTCTCATATCTGCTCCAAAAACGGTTTTTATATCTAACCCATCTATGATGCTATATTGTAAGTAAGAGTTCATATTACCAAAATATGTTTTTTGCCATAATTCTGCATTGTCAATTTTAGACGCTACACCGGCATCTCCTGTTCCACCAATACCATTTTGATTTCTACCATATTGCCAATCGTGAACAACATCACCTGGTTGTAAATCGTATATACTTGTTGGGTCGAGACCATTACCTCTATAATCTCGGTCAAATGTTCTACCAATATTATTTCCTGTAAATCCTGAATTAAATAATGCTTGTCTGTTAGCATCCAATTGCTGAACGAAATCAATTGAGGCTTGAGTATGATAAATAGGACTTATGCTGTATGCTCTCAAAAGGTCTCTCAAATCATGAGGGATACTATTCTGAAGACTATAGTTAGCATTCAAACTCAATCCAGCCTTAAACTTGTCATTCAAATTTGCATCAACATTCAAACGTGCATTATATCTTTCAAAATCTTGCTTAATTGCAATACCATCGGTACTTAAATAACCAATTGAAGCAAAGATTTTTACATCATCACTACCTCCAGCCACACTAAAATCATGACTCTGCGTATTACCATTTCGGAAAAGAAAATCTTCCATACTCACTACATCTGGAGCATTTGCATAGGCATCTAGTCTATAATTTAATAAACCTGGGTTAATTTCAGAAAGATCATAAGCATCTGTCTGTAACTCCGCTGCCCATTCTCCAGCAGTTTTAAGCATTTCAATATCTTTAATATATTTTCTAGAGGTACTTGTGTAGGCATTATAACTAAATGAAACCTTACCCGATTTCCCTTTTTTAGTTGTAACCAAAATTACACCATTTGCTCCTCTAGAACCATAAATAGCGGCGGAAGCTGCATCTTTTAATACCTCTAAACTTTCAATATCATTTGGATTTACCGTTGCTAAACTTCCAGAAATTGGATAACCATCTACAACAATTAAAGGACTTGAATCTCCTGAAAGCGATGAAGCTGCTCTAATTTGAATTTTTGGATCTGCTCCAGGCTCACCGCTTTGATTTTGAATCAAAACACCTGGTAACTTACCTGCTAATGCATCGTCAACACGAGCCGCTTGTATAGCTGCTACTTCTCCACCACCAATTTGAGCTATGGCTCCAGTTAAGTGTGATTTTTTACGCGTACCATAACCAACTACTACAACTTCGTCAAGTTTGGCTGCATCTTCTACCAAAACAACATCAAGTGTTGTTTGATTTGTTATGGTAACAGATTTAGAAACATAACCTAAAAATGAAAATTTAAGTACATCTCCACTTTTAACATTAATTTGAAATTTTCCATCAAAATCAGTTGCTGCGCCT
>JANQUX010000447.1 GCA_030730545.1 Maribacter sp.
GAGCAGCATACGAAAACTCGTATTCTTTAAGTTCGGTGAATGAACTTAGTCGAACTGGAAACCCTGCGGTCTTAGAAATTGCGAATCCAGATATTATAACACCAGAACAAGTAGCTTCGGTGGAGGTTGGTTATAGAGGTAAAATAGATAAACTAATTATTGATTTTAGCACCTATTATAACAAGTATAAAGACTTCATATCACAAGAAGTAGTAATAGCGCCACTATATGGTGAAGTTGGAGATGGTGGATTATCGGTTGCTGCTGTAGCAAATGGTGATTTTCAAGCGTATAGTACGTACACTAATTCTGATGCTGATGTAAATTCATATGGAGCATCTTTAGCTTTAAGTATGAAGGTTTTGGGTAATTATGATTTAGAAGGAAGTTATACATATACCAAATTAGATTTTGATCGTGAAGCTAATCCCGATTTACAATTAAATTTCAACACGCCAGAACATAAATTCAAGGCTTCTTTCGGAAATACGGCATTATTTGAAAATTTCGGATTCAATGTTGCTTATAGATTTAGTGATGATTATTTTTGGGAAGCAACATTTGCTCAGGGTGTAGTACCTGAATTCCACAATATAGATGCACAAATAAATTATTCTGTTCCAAGCATAAAATCTACGTTTAAGGCGGGGGGTACCAACATATTAGGCGATGAGTATTATACAGCTGTAGGTACAGGTTTTATAGGCTCTATGTACTACCTATCTTGGACAATTAACAACTAATTAAAATCAAAAGTTGAAATGAAAAACTTAAAATATTTATATATTTCTTTAGGTATATTGGCTTTTACGGCTTGTAATGACCCTGAAGACGTTGATATTAATCCAGTAGAAATGGCTGAAGATCTACCTGTATTAACAGCGGGCTCAGCAGATTTTTCTAATTATGTTTCTTTAGGCAATTCTTTAACGGCAGGTTTTACCGATGGTGCATTGTTTCAAGCAAGTCAGAACCTTTCTCTTCCTAATTTACTTTCTCAAAAATTCAGTCTTGCTGGTGGTGGTAGTTTTACCCAGCCATTAACCAATGATAACATTGGTGGTTTGGCACTTGCTGGTACTCGAATTCAAAACCCTAGATTGGTTTTTTACGGAGGAGACGAAGAAACATCAGCAGGACCGGTACCCTTAAGGTTTTTTGGAGATGTAACGGTTACAACCGATATTGCATTGAACAATCCAACAGGCCCTTTTAATAATTTAGGAGTACCTGGCGCAAAAAGTTTCCACTTATTAGCGCCTGGTTATGGTAACATAGCTAACGTGCAATTGGGTCTTGCTAATCCTTATTTCGTAAGAATGACAGGTTCAACACCAGATATTAGTGTATTACAAATGGCAGTAAGTCAAGCACCTAGCTTTTTCTCTCTTTGGATCGGTAATAATGATGTGTTAGGATATGCTACTACAGGTGGTGACGGTACTAACCCTATAACTCCTGTTTCAGGAGCACCAGGTCAAGGTTTTGACGGTAGTTACGGAGCTTTAATTGCTACATTAACTGCAGGGGGTGCACAAGGGGTTGTTGCAAATATTCCGAATGTTACAGATGTACCACATTTTACAACAGTTCCACATAATCCTTTAGATCCAACGAATCCAGATTTTGGAGGTCAAATAGCGACGTTGAATGGAATATTCGGACAGTTGAATCAAGTTTATGAATTTTTAGGGGTACCAGAACGTTCAATTAAATTTTCGGAAACTCAAGCAAGTGAAGTTGTTATCAGAGATGAAACATTAACAGATTTATCAGCTCAAATAGCTGGCGTATTAAGTGCTAGTCCAACGTTTCCTGCATTTGTAGAGTCATTTGGCTTACCAGCACAAGCAGCACCGTTAGTTGCTGGTTTATTAGGTAGTACTTACGGTCAAACAAGAGAAGCTACGGCGGCAGATTTATTTGTATTGCCAAGTGCGTCAGTTATAGGTACTGTAAATTTAGAATCGGTAGGTGCTTTAATGGCGGCAGGTTTGCCACAAGCATTGGCAGGTCAGTTTTCTGTTGAAGGTATATCACTTCCTTTAGCTGATAAATGGGTATTAATACCTAGCGAGCAAGAAGAAATTGCGGTTGCTACAGCGGCATTCAATCAAATTATTGCAGCAACTGCTAGCCAAGCAGGTTTAGCTTTGGTAGATGCAAACACATTATTAAATCAATTGGCAAATGGAGGTATTACCAGTGGAGAGTTTACCTTAACATCTAGTTTGGTTACCGGTAGCGCCTTTTCTTTAGACGGTATTCATCCAACGGCTAGAGGGTATGCATTGTTGGCAAATGAATTTATGAAAGCAATTGATGCAACTTATGGTTCAAATTTTGAAGCATCGGGTAACTTATTAAATGTAGGAGATTATCCAACAAATTACTCTCCAGCACTACAATAAACATACATAAAATAGTAAGATTTAAAAGGTGCTTTATAGGCACCTTTTTACTTTTGTAAAAAAGGGAAAAAACAATTTTTCTTTAAAATTGAAAACTATATCTTTGCAGCCTGAAAATGAGAGCATTTTTCAGGATATATTAAACGTAATACATAAACAAATAAGTAATGTCAAAAGTTACAGGTAAAGTTTCGCAAATCATTGGACCCGTGGTTGATGTAGAATTTCAGTCAGGTGCTGATCTTCCTAGAATCTATGATTCCTTAGAAATTGTAAAAAAGGATAACTCGATTTTAGTATTAGAAGTACAATCTCATGTAGGTGAAAACACGGTAAGAACTATTTCAATGGATTCTACCGATGGTTTAAGCAGAGGAGTAGATGTAGTTGCTACAGGTAGTGCGATTCAAATGCCGGTAGGTGATGACGTATACGGTCGTTTATTCAATGTGATTGGTGATGCTATCGATGGTTTAGGTAATTTACCTAAAGCAGGTAAAGCGGGTCTTCCAATACACAGAGAAGCGCCAAAATTCGAAGATCTTTCAACTTCTACTGAAGTTTTATTTACAGGTATTAAAGTAATCGATTTGATCGAGCCTTATGCAAAAGGTGGTAAAATTGG
>JANQUX010000448.1 GCA_030730545.1 Maribacter sp.
GTCATCTATATCGTAATTAGGATTTAACTCTACTACATCTAAACCAAGTAGTTTACCCGACTCAATGATCAATTTCAAACTTTCTAAAACAACATCCGGATAGAAACCCATGGGGGATGCCGCACTTACACCAGGCGCAAAAGCAGAAGAAAATCCGTCGAGGTCTATTGTGGTGTATATGTAATCTACATCTTCCATAAATTGAATGAGCCGTAGTTGTACATGCTCTAAATAATTTAAACTGAAATGTTCTTGAAGCAGGTAGTTCACTTTTTTCGATTCGGCAAAGTCAAACAATTCTGTGGTATTCGCATCTTTACGAATACCCAGAGCCATATACTTTACTTCCTCATTTTTGGCTTCTTGTTCTACTGCAATTTGATAAAAAGGTGTGCCTGAATTAGTGCCATTGCTATTTGCTCTTACATCGAAATGGGCATCAAAATTTATGATGCCTAATTTTTCGCCGCTTTTTAGATGCGTTGCGAGTCCGTTATAATGACCGTAAGCTAAATCATGACTGCCACCCAAAATAATTGGGATGATTTTATTTTGAACTAAAGTAGATACGCTCGAAGATACATCTGCTTGTAATTTTTCCAGATTTTCGTCTTTACATTCTAAATTTCCAAAATCTACTAATTGGGTATTTGGTTTAAGGTGATTAGCCATTTTTCCCAATTGCTTACGAATAGCATCAGGTCCCATAGCTGCACCGACTCTACCTAAATTTCTTTTTACACCTTCGTCACTACAATAGCCTAATAAAGCAATGGTTGTAGTATTTGAAGCGGTAAAAGGCTCTTTAATGCTTGAGAATTGTACTTTCTCGTGCAGATATTGTTGTTGGTCAGAAGAACGACCTTTCCAATTATCCTTATTCGCTAACTTATAATTTGACATATCGTTTTAAAGTTCAGGAAAATTATTAGACGAAAAAACAATCTTTAAATAAAACGATAAAGTAGTACTAATCTTACATCGTTAGAATAAATCTTTTAAATGTTTTTCTTCTACTAAAGATGGCATGGTAACTTTTAAGGTTTTTGTTCTATCCATTTCACGTTGTAGCGCAAACATAGCTTCAGGGTTTCTCGCCCAGCTACGTCTTGCAATCCCATTGTTTACATCATAGAAAAGCATGTTTTTCAACTTTCGTTCGGCATCTTTAGAGCCATCGAGCACCATTCCGAATCCGCCATTGGTGACTTCGCCCCAACCAACGCCGCCGCCGTTGTGTATAGAAACCCAGGTTGCTCCTCTAAAACTGTCGCCAATGACATTATGTATTGCCATGTCTGCAGTAAATTTACTACCGTCGTAAATATTGCTTGTTTCTCTGTACGGTGAATCTGTGCCGCTTACATCATGGTGATCTCTACCTAATATGATGGCATCACTTAATGCTCCATTTTCAATTGCCTCATTGAATGCGAGTGCTATTTTTGCCCTGCCTTCTGCATCGGCATATAAAATTCTGGCTTTTGAGCCTACGACCAATTTATTTTGTTCGGCTTCAGCAATCCATTTTATATTATCTGATAATTGTTGCTGAATTTCTATCGGAGCATTTTTCTTAATTTCCTCTAGAACGCGCAGTGCAATCGCATCGGTTTTTTGTAAATCTTCTATTTTTCCTGAAGAGCATACCCAGCGAAATGGTCCGAAGCCATAATCGAAACACATAGGACCTAAAATGTCTTGCACGTAAGACGGATATTTAAAATCAATAGTATTTTCTGCCATAACATCGGCGCCTGCTCTTGATGCTTCTAATAAAAAAGCATTTCCGTAATCAAAGAAATAGGTGCTTTTTGCTGTATGCTGATTTATAGCATTAGCATGTCTGCGCAACGATTCTTGAACTTTTGTTTTAAATGTATCAGGATTTTGATTCATCATTTCATTAGATTCTTCAAAAGTTAATCCTGCTGGGTAATAACCACCAGCCCATGGGTTATGCAAAGAAGTTTGATCAGAACCGAGGTGAATGAATATGTCCTCCTTAAAAAAACGTTCCCAAACATCGACCACATTGCCTATAAATGCGAGTGATACGACTTCGTTTTTAGATGTGGCTTCTTTTGTTCTGGTTACTAAAATATCTAAATCATCAATCAATTCATCTACCCAACCTTGTTCATGTCTTTTCTTTGCCGCAAGCGGATTCACTTCAGCGCAAATAGTAATGCATCCGGCAATGTTACCGGCTTTTGGTTGTGCACCGCTCATTCCGCCTAAACCTGCAGTCAAGAATATTTTTCCATTCGGATTTTCATCCGCCTTCAACACCTTTCTAAAAGCATTCATAACTGTAATTGCGGTGCCATGAACAATGCCTTGCGGACCTATATACATATAGGAACCCGCAGTCATTTGACCGTATTGTGTTACGCCAAGTGCATTGTACTTTTCCCAATCGTCTTGTTTGGAGTAATTCGGAATCATCATTCCGTTAGTGACTACAACTCTTGGAGCTTCTTTTGAAGAGGGAAATAAACCCATAGGATGCCCAGAATAAATATGTAAAGTCTGCTCATTGGTCATTTCTGACAGATACTGCATGGTCAACAGATATTGCGCCCAATTCTGGAATACAGCACCGTTGCCACCATAAGTAATGAGTTCTTGCGGATGCTGCGCTACTGCTGGATCTAGATTATTCTGAATCATGAGCATAATTGCCGCAGCGTGACTAGTCTTTGCCGGATATGCTGAAATAGCTCGGGCATGCATGTCATAAGATGGTTGAAAACGATACATGTAGATTCTGCCATACGTCTGTAATTCATCAGCAAATTCAGGAGCCAAAACAGCATGCCAGTCCGCGGGAAAATAACGCAGCGCATTTCTAATCGCTAATTGCTTCTCTTCTTTAGAAAGTATTTGCTTTCGATTTGGCGCGTGGCTAACCGCTGAAGAACGCTCTTTTTTGGGAGGTAATTCTGTCGGTATACCAATCTGTATCCGTGCTTTAAAATCCATCTTTAATATTTAAATAAATTAATTTGGTTTTGGATTTAGAGGTTTAT
>JANQUX010000449.1 GCA_030730545.1 Maribacter sp.
TAGTTTCGGATGTTCATTTGTAACTGATGCTTACTATGTTGATCCACCACCACCAATTCAGCCAGTTTTAATTCAAACAAGAGTACCAGGTTGTGGAGGAGATGGTGAAATAAGATTGACGGTTGAGAATCCTGATCCTTTATTTACGTATGAATACTTGAGAATTGAAAACGGAGTAACTATTGGTACTTATGTGCCAATGACAGGTACTTCCTTTAATGCAACAGGTGTACAGGGTATTACGTATCAATATGATGTAAGAAAGGTTAATGCAGCAGGTGCTTGTCCGGCAATACGTTCTAATGGTATTACCATGACAGATGCTTCTGATCTTGAATTTTTACCAAACTCTCCAGTAGATCCAATTTCTTGTGCATCTGAATTAGATGGTAGAATAGAATCTTTTGCAAATGGCGGTGTTGGTGATAATTTGTTTACATTATACATAGGGCAACCTACAGATGGTTTTAATCTTGGAACAGCAACTATATATAGAGGACCACAAGCTGAAGGTACTTTTGAAGGACTTCCTGAAGGTACAGATTATTGGATTGGCGTTACAAGTGGTTTAACTTGTGAGGCTGTAGATGGTCCGTTTGAAATTGTTAGGCCAGATCCTATAATTTTTGATGCTATACCAACAAATGTATCTTGTAATGGTGAAGAAGACGGTTCGATTACTGTTTCTGTTAGTGCAGGTGGTGTAGGTTTAATTCAATTTGCAATTGCACCGAACTTTAACGAATTCTTTAGTGATTCTGATAATCCTGGTACATATACTTTTGATGAGCTTGCAGCAGGTACATATGAGATTTTAATAAAAGATGACAACGGTTGTTTTGAAAAAGATTTTATCACAGTTGAAGAGCCAGATGAGTTACAGATAATTAATATCGACACTACACCTGAGTTATGTATTGGTGCCAATAACGGTTCGGTTGTTTTTGACGTAATAGGCGGTACTCCGTTCAACGATGTTACTGTAAACCCTACTCCGTATTTTGAGTATAAAATTGAAATGGTCGATCCAATAGATGAATCGGGTACAGCAGTATTTGCTCCTTATACAGGTGCTATTATTGAAGATTTGCAAGGTGGAGCTTCTTATGTTATTTACATTCAAGATGTTAATCTTTGTTCCGTTTCTGAATTGTTTACCATAAATATAGGGGTAGATCTAACGGCAGAGCCATTAGTACAGTATGGCTGTGATGGTATATTCCCAACAAGTACAACAACTATTCAATTAGAAAATAATAACTTATTGTCTGAGCTGATGTTTGCTCTTGACCCAATTGATCCTACAGATGCTATAACAGCAAATGCAACCGATGAGTATGTTTGGGGAGATTTACCTGCTGGTGATCATATCGTATACATTTATCATGAAAATGGTTGTACCAATATGGTGGAGTTTAGTATTGATGGATATGAGCCTTTAAGTCTAGTAGTAGATAAAACCGGACCGAATGAGGTTCTTGCAACTGCAGAAGGTGGTTATGGGGAATATGAGTTCTTTTTCAACGGACAATCCTTTGGTGAGGAAACTACCTTTACAACCAATGAAAGTGGAATAGTAAATGTTCGTGTAAGAGATGCAAGAGGTTGTGAATTAGAGCTTAGTGTACCATTTGAATTTACAGGTATGTTAGAATTCCCTAATTTCTTCACTCCCGATGGAGATAACCTAAATGATATTTGGTCGCCGAATAATAGAGAACTTTTTGATGGTGTTGAGGTTCGAATTTATGACCGTTATGGTAGAGTAGTGGCTGTATTAGATGAGGTAAGCGGCTGGGATGGTAAATATGAAGGTAAAGAAGTGCCAACAGGCGATTATTGGTATGTAGTTAATGCAAATAGTGATGCAATTAAGTATGTAGGTCACTTTACCTTATACAGATAAATAAAAGAGAGAACATAGATTTAAAAAAGAGGATGCATTGAGCATCCTCTTTTTGTTTTGTAAAATTTTAAATAAGTTTTTGAATTCTTATTAGTCTAAAGTTTTGAACACAAATGAACCTAAAACCACTTTAACTTTAAAAGAGTTTGTTTTTAGGGTACATTTGATAGAAATTTTGAATTTACAGATGAGGTCAATTTTATATATTTTTTTACTGGTTATCTTTCAAAGTTGTGCATCTCAAGCAAAACCTATTCTGATAGATTCAGAAATGGAAACGAATGTAAAAGAGAATTTAGCGTATTACTTGTATTACCCAGAAGATTATGAGGAAGAGCCTGAGAAAGATTTCCCAATATTACTGTTTTTACATGGCGGTGGTGAATCGGGCGATAGTCTAGTTACGGTGAAAAGAAATGGTCCGCCTAAATTGATAGTTCAGGGTAAGAAATTTCCGTTTTTAATATTGGCGCCTCAGAACCCGAACGAAAAAAAGTGGTGGAATACAAGGGCGGTGAAGCAATTGTTGGACTCCATTGTAGATAATAATAGAATAGATAAACGTAGAATTTATTTAACAGGATTAAGCCGTGGGGGAGGTGCTGCTTGGGAAATGGCAGTACAATATCCTGATACCTTCGCTGCGATGGCAGTAGTCTGTGGAATGACGCCTTTGCCTTATGCTTCTTGGATAAATAGAGACATGCCTATATGGGTTTTTCACGGCGAGAAAGATAAGTCTATACCAATAGAAGAATCTGAAACTATGGTCGCTAAATTAAAAGAAATGGGGTATGAAGTAATTTTTACTAAATACCCCAATGTTGGACACAGTGCATGGATCAAAGCTTACGAAACAGAAGCACTGTACGATTGGTTTATGAATCAGGAATTGAAGTAGAGCGGAAGTGCTAGTTAATTCTTCTGAAACACTCGAACAGAGTCTCTGTTTTGAGTAACAATGAAGTATGGTCGGTCTACTATATTACTGTTTACTTTTATAATACTTTTTGCATCACCTGGTACTAAGAATCCACTTTCACTAGTAGTAATAGTTGTATAATTACCTTTACCATCATTCTCTAATAATAAGCCGTTGAAGGCATCATTTCTTCCAAC
>JANQUX010000450.1 GCA_030730545.1 Maribacter sp.
GTCAACAGATTCGATAAGGTTTGTAAAAAAGCACATGACCTCGAAGTTTCCTTGCTTATTGATGGTGAAGAAAGTTGGATGCAAGATGCAGCCGATAATCTAGCTGAAGACATGATGCGTAAATACAATAAGAAAAAAAGAATTGTATTTAATACGCTGCAAACTTATAGATGGGATCGATTACCATACCTAAAATCATTACAAGAACGAGCAAAAAGAGATGGATTTTTTGTCGGTATGAAGGTTGTTCGCGGTGCTTATATGGAGAAAGAAAATGAACGAGCTAAAGAAAAAGGGTATACTTCACCAATTTGTAAAACTAAAGAGGAGACCGATGCAAATTTCAATGCTACTATTGAATATATAATCGATAATCTTGATACGCTATCGATTTTCTCTGGTACACATAACGAAGACAGTTGTTACCGTTTAATGGAAATGATGGAGAAAAAAGATATCGAAAAAAATAATGAGCATGTTTGGTTCGGACAGTTGTATGGTATGAGTGATCACATATCGTATAATTTAGCTGCCAACGGTTATAATGTTGCTAAATACTTGCCATTCGGACCAGTACGTGATGTGATGCCTTATTTAATAAGAAGGGCTGATGAAAATACATCGGTAGCCGGACAAACAAGTAGAGAGCTTTCGTTATTAAAAGCAGAAAGAAAACGCAGAAAAATATAGAAGCTTATTGTAGCTCTACTTTTTCAATAGAAGCCTTTTCTCTGCAGTTTTTAACGGTGAATCTATAATCTCGTTCCTTGTACTCTGATTCGACAACATATGTTCTACAAGGAACAGATTTAGTATCACTTTTACTAAAATCAACATCTCCTTCAGTTAAGATATAACGAATACCAATAGAATCTAATTCAAACTCTTGAAGCTTTTGTTTTGCCTCATCACTATAATACATCGATTTAGATCGAATGTCTTTTAATGTTCTACAATCAGGTAAGTAGCAAAAATATACTCCGGTTTCTTGAGATTTCTTTTTCATAAAAAAAGTAAGAAATACAATACCGATAGACAAACCTACCAAGAAAAACCCTAACCTTTTAAGAAAATCTATATTCATAATTCTAAGTGATCAATAAGACCGCGAAATTATGCCTTTTAAAATGGATAGGAAAACGATTGGCTTGAGTATTCTAAAAAATCAGGAAATTAATATCACTGTATTGTAAATCGAACCATTCGCCAACAGATTTGTTGGTTAAAATACCGTGGTACATGTAAAGTCCGTTTCGTAAACCTTTGTCAAATCGAAGTGAATTTTCTAATCCCCCATCCTCACCAATTTTTAATAAATAGGGCGTAAAAATATTGCTAATACTTACAGATGCTGTTTTTGGATATCTTGACGGAATGTTAGGTACACCGTAATGAATAACACCATACTTTTCTTTAGTAGGTTTATTGTGAGTTGTTATTTCGCTGGTTTCAAAACAACCACCAGTATCAATACTTACGTCAATAATAACCGCGCCTTTCTTCATATGTTCCACCATTGTACTAGATACGACAACGGGAGATCTATCTTTTCCTCTAGTAGCCCCAATAGCCACATCGCATCTTTTTAGGGCTTTTAAGAGATTTTTTGGTTGAATAGTAGACGTGTAGACCGTTTGCTTTAAATTGGTCTGAATATTTCTAAGTTTTGTAATTGAATTGTCAAAAACTTTGACGTTTGCACCGATGCCTATAGCAGATCGTGCTGCAAACTCACCAACGGTACCTGCGCCAATTATAACCACTTCTACTGGTGGTACACCGCTTATATTGCCAAACATTAAACCATTCCCGTTATTATTTGCTGCCATTAATTCTGCAGCAATTAAAACTGAAGAAATACCGGCAATTTCGCTTAATGAACGTACTGCGGGGTATTTACCCTCTTCATCGCGAATATATTCGAAGGCAATGGCGGTAATTCTTTTTCTTGCCAATTCTTCAAAATACTCTTTATATTGGGTTTTAATCTGAAGCGCTGATATGACGGTAGTCTGCGGATTTATAAATTCTATTTCTGTTAGGGTAGGTGGCTCAACTTTTAGAATCAACGGACAAGCAAAAACCTTTTTAGTGTCTCGAGTTATTTCTCCACCGGCAGTAACATAATCAGCATCAGTATAATGTGCACCTTCACCTGCACCAGACTCTATTAATACACGATGTCCGTTAGCTGTAATTGCATTTACAGCATCGGGAGTAAGGCATATTCTCTTTTCTTGGTATTGGTTTTCTTTAGGTATACCAATGTATAATTCTCCTTTTTGACGCAAAACCTCTAGGGTTTCCTCTTGTGGAATTAATTGGTACTTACTAAAAGGGGAAGTGGGTTGGCTCATAACTTAATTGCTCTTTATTCAAATCATTGACTTGAAACTCAAATGTACAATTTTTCGAGAAATGAATTTTTGAACAGAATATTATAATGAAGAGACCTAGGTTTTAATATGTAGCCAATTTTGTAAACGGTCTTGAAAACTCTTGAACATACGCTCTAAATTACCTGTAGATAGTTTAGAATTGATGTCTTCAGATATGGTTGGGATTTCATCTTTTAAAGGTTCGTTACCTTTTTTTTCATTATCAATATCATCGTTACTATCAAAGCCTTTTGCCTTTAACTCTTCAAGCTCTGCATCTATCGCCTCTAAATCGATGCCATGTACATGTTTGTCATATAATTTAATACGGATAAAATATACAAATGGAATGGTTATCATACAAATAGGAATCAACCACCATATGTTATCTGTGTCTATTTGAAGGTCAGAGTCAAAGATTACTTCAAATAATTGAAAGGCGTACATAGCAATTGGAATAATTATAATGTGGTACCACCAATCTCTTGAAGTTAAAAACCAAAAAAGGAGTAAATAAAGTGGAACTATTTTTGTGGTGAGAAACCAAATATAGAAAGAAGCGTCTTCAAAACCATTTGGACCTATAGAAAACCATAGTATTGAAATACTACCATTATTATCGATAGGTAAGTATTCGTA
>JANQUX010000451.1 GCA_030730545.1 Maribacter sp.
TGCACCAATCGATATTCGTTAACGAACTGAATATAGGTTTTATTCGTAATTTTCTTAAAGTACCTACAAAAAGAAGGTACGGTCATGCTTACCATAGAAGATATTTCTTCTAAAGTCAGTTCTTCTTTAAAGTTATTTTTAACGTGATTGAATACGATATTAATACGGTCATTATCTTTTACATCTGTAGTAAAAGAAAATCCTTCTGCATTCAACAATCGCATATCTTCTGAATTCCCTAATTCATTCAATATATTAAGGATGGAAAGTAGCCTTTGAAAATCGGTCTGATATTCCAAAACTTCCATTTTGTCTCCTATTTTTCGTTTGGTCTTCCCAGAAAAGGCAATTCCGCCACTAGCGCTATTAAATAAGCTTGCTATTTTCTTCATTTCAGGAAGATTAAAGAAATCAGGTCCTAAGAATTCCAACTTCATCTGAATAACAGTTTCGCTGGTATTACCGGTTAGGGCATCTGTAAAGCCGCAATGAGGTAGATTACTACCTATTAATATAAGGTCGCCGTTGGTATAGTAAGATATATGACTACCAATTTGTCTTTTACCAGATCCCCCATTTACATAGACCAGTTCAAGTTCTGGGTGGTAATGCCAAAGATTATTTTTATTCAGTCTATGTTCATCAAATTTCTGATATGTAAAAGAATGACCGAAATCTGGCTTTATGGCTTCAAATGTAGGTTTTTGCTTTACCATGGTATTTTGGGTTTATACTATAAAATTAAACATCTTGTTTTGTATGTTCTTTGCAAAATTAACTAAAATATGTTGAATCTTAACCATAGGGTAAGAATGACTATATGAAGTGGTTAAAATAGCACATAAATAGGGAAAATATGATGTAGTGAGAGCGTTATAACGGCTGTATGTTTGCAGAGTAAATTATCATTAACCCTTAAAATAATTTATTATGAAAAACCTAGTAAAATTCACAACAGTTGTTGCCTTTATGTTCGCTACAGTAGCAGGCATGGCAAGAGAGCCGAAATTGAACCTATTATCTGCAGGTAAAGCCAAGAGTGTGGTTTTGACAATGGATGCATCTATCAATGGTGTACAGGTTAAGTTAATGGATTCTGATTTAAATGTTATTTATTCAGAAAAAATGACCGAAGGTCAGTTTAGCAAGAAATTAAACCTTAAAGATTTGGTAGACGGAGTATACTTCTTATCTGCCGATGATAATATGACAGAATATTCATATACAATTGTTTTAGATAACAATGATGTGAAAATCGTAGCAGCTGATGAAGAGATCAAGCCTTTCTTTAGAAAGACCAATAACATGATCTTCATGAACTATTTAAACTTAGATAAATCAGATTTGTCTATCAAGATTTACGATACAGAAAGTAGAACAGTATTTACACAAGAAGTAACAGATGAAATGATTGTTGAGAAAGCATTCAATTTCGCAGATGCTTTTCCAGGAACTTACACGGTAACAGTGAAGTCTGCTGGTAAAACATATACTGAAGAGTTTGTTGTTAATTAAGTTGATTTAAGTTGATTTTAAAAGGGGACGGGAGCGTCCCCTTTTTTATTTTCTATACTTTCAAATACATGAAAGCCCAGTACATTAATCCAAATTGTAATGGCAACCTTAATAATAACAACCACTTCGGGAAACCTGCACTTGCCTTTTCGCCAGACAACATGTAAAAGTGTACCAATAAGAATACCACTAGCATAGCTATGATACCATAAACAGCAATGGTTCTTGTAGGCTCAAAAAGTAAACCGATACCCAAAACTATTTCTGCTAGACCACTTAGTAAAACAAGCGGCTTATGAAAAGGTAAATACCTTGGCATAATTCTTAAATAGACTTTAGGTTTTATAAAATGCATAATGCCTGCAAGTATATAAATTGCAGCCATTAGATATAAATGCCAGGCATCTGTCATAGGTAATTTTTTATCTAGTTACGCCTTGGTGTTCGCGTTGATCCAATTCATAATTTGTTCTTCAAGAAGTGCTAATGGTACACAACCAAGTTCAAGCACTTTTTCGTGAAAAACTTTAATATCAAAATCGTCACCTAGATTAGCTTTAGCCTTAGCGCGAAGTTCCATAATTTTCAACTGACCAATTTTGTATGATAATGCCTGACCTGGGTTGGCCATATATCTTTCAATTTCAGAAGTAATACTAGCTTCAGACTCTGCTTCATTATCTAAAGAGTACTCAATAGCTTTTTCTCTAGACCAGCCTTTTGAATGCAAACCGGTGTCTACGACCAAGCGAACAGCACGGTGCATTTCAGCACCCAACATACCGAAATATTGATATGGGTCAGTGTATAGACCTAGTTCTTTACCCAAAGATTCTGTATACAACGCCCAGCCTTCGCCATACGCACTGTACCATAACGATTTTCTGAATTGCGGTAAATCTTCATTTTCTTGGGTAAGCGAAATTTGAAAGTGGTGACCCGGGATAGCCTCATGCAAAAATAAATCTTCATCAGAATACATGTTGTATGATGTTACATCAGGTATTGGGACATAAAAAATACCAGGTCTGGTACCGTCTAAAGAACCAGGGTTATATTCTGCACTAGCAGATGCTTCTCTAAAAGCCTCTGTTCGTCTTACTTCAAAAGGCGTTTTAGGTTGTTTGCTGAATAATGCATTTACCTTAGGCATCATTCTTTTATGAATAGCGTTGAAATTATCGACTACCTCTTGCGGATCTTTAAAAGGCATCAATTCTTTTTTGTTACGTACTTCTGTAAAGAATGCTTTTAAGTCACCTTTGAATCCGACCTGTTTTTTAACAGCTTCCATTTCAGCACTAATTCTAGCCACTTCTTTTAATCCTATTTCATGGATTTCTGAAGCGGTCATATTTGTTGTAGTGTATAACTTAATCTGATAAGCATAATAGGCATCGCCATCTGGTATGCCTTGTATTCCGCTAGATTCTCTACCTGCATCTAAATATTCGGTAGCCATAAAATCATGTAGTTCTTTATATGCCGGAATTAATTTA
>JANQUX010000452.1 GCA_030730545.1 Maribacter sp.
TCTTATTTTTATTTATAAATTGTCTATCCCCTTTGATTATCTATTGCCTATAATGCACTTATCGGTTTACCTAGAACAGTAGACTTTTAAGATGGTATGTAATAGCATATACTATATGAGAATATTTATTAGAAAAAGTACTATGGCTGTTTTTACAGCTGTATTAGCCTGTTTTTGTCTTACCAGTTGTGGGGTGTCTAAAACCAATTACCACCGAGAATACACTAAGGTTTGGAAAGAATATATTAAAAGTGAGGCATGGAAACAGTCTTTAATAGCCAATAATTCGAATGCTTCTGAAGATTTTTACGTAAGCAATGATGCAGAGGGCGTATTGGCAGAAGATGATGCTATAACATCAGGATTTGGTGAAAAGTATGAATCTTTAGTTTCTAAGGCCTACTTCAAAATAATTACGGAAGCCGAAAAGGCAGATGCGAGAATAACTGCCGATTATAGGTTGTTGAATGATAATGAGAACGCTGTAAAAACGGATAAAAGAAAGATTCAAGAAATTACAAAACGTTACGAGGCACATAAGGCAATGCTCAGCGGACTCAAATCATGGAATGTTTTTAGTGAAGACCGCTCGGGTGATTTGGAGTATTTTAAATCGGAAAACGAAAAAGAGATTCAAAAGATGATGAGTACTGGTGAAAGTGATTATCAAATCGTAAATTACTTGATCTATAAACTGGCAGATCTGTACCACATTGAAGGAAACTGAATCATTTGATACATTAAAAAAAGAAGCTTATAATTTTTGTGTTCTTTTCGTTACCGATAGGTTGACAAGAATTCAAAATCACATTAAAGAATTGGAAACTGCGCTTACCTCAGAGACAAAAAGTAGTGCTGGCGACAAACACGAAACAGGTCGCGCAATGATTCAGCTAGAGCGTGAAAAACTAGGTCAGCAGCTAGCAGAACTAGAAAAAACCCAACAACTATTATCAAAAGTACCAAAAGACAGAAAAGCACCAACCATAGGTTTAGGTAGCTTGGTCATAACAGATACTTTCATTTATTATATAGCTATATCGGCAGGGGAATTTAAAAGTAAACCTAAATCGGTGTACTGTATATCTGCTGCAACACCTATTGGTAAACTTGCCTTTGGTAAAGCCGTTGGCGATGTCTTTAGTTTTAATGGCAAGGAGTTGACTATTGTTGAGGTTCGATAAATATTAATTAAGTTATCTTGATGTTATATTGAACTTTTTGAATGGTAAAATAGCTGTTAGTTTAATGATTATAGAAACTAGGAAGACAAGGCTAATCTCAAATAATAATCTGAAATCATGGAAATATTCTACTTACTTCTCGCGGTCATTGCCATAATTATACTGACTACAAAGCTTAAGATACATGCTTTTCTTGCACTGTTCATCATTTCAATTTTATACGGAATTTTTGCTGGCATGCCTTATGCCGAAATTATAGTTTCTATTAATGAAGGTTTTGGCGGTACTCTTGGTAAAATAGGTCTGATTATAGTGCTTGGGGTAATCATCGGTGCGTTTTTAGAACATACGGGTGGCGCATTTGCCATTGCAGAAAAAGTATTGGGCGTAATCGGGAAGAAACGTGTAACGATGGCAATGGGTATTATCGGTTACATTGTGTCTATCCCTGTATTTGCAGATAGTGGTTTTATGTTGCTACATCCTTTAAATAAAAGTCTTTCCAAGAAAGCGAAAATATCAATTGCTGGTCCGGCAATAGCATTAGGTTTGGGCTTAATGGCATCGCACACAATGGTGCCGCCAACTCCGGGTCCTATAGCTGCAGCAGGTATTCTTGGGGCAGATTTAGGTCTTGTAATTGCTTTCGGATTTCCAACAAGTATCGTTGCTTTGATTGTCGGAATAATATTCGCCAAGAAATATGCATCAAAAACTATGATTGAACTTGATGTTGAAGATGCACTAGAAGCTGAACAGGAAATTAAAGATTCGCCTAGTGCCTTAAAAGCGTCTATACCCATTCTAGTTCCTATTTTTCTAATTGTCTTGAAGTCCGTTTTAAACTCTATGGACATCGGTCACCAAAACGGATTATTAGATTTTATCAACTTCATTGGCGAACCTGTCATATCACTTTTGATTGGAGTTTTCTTATGTCTGCTCTTACCTAAAAAATTAACTTACGATATGCTATCATCAGCTGGTTGGGTAGGTAAGGCAATTAAGGATGCAGCTTCTATATTACTGATAACAGGTGCCGGAGGAATTTTTGGTAAAATATTACAGAATTCAGGCATCGCAGATATTTTAGGGCAAACATTGACCGATTATAATATGGGTATTTTCTTGCCTTTTGTTTTAGCAGCAGCTTTAAAAACTGCGCAAGGATCTTCAACGGTGGCATTGGTAACAACAGCATCGATAATCATGCCTATGATGTCATCGCTTGGTTTTGATACCGAAATACAGAAAGCTTTGGTAGTTGTAGTTATCGGGGCAGGTTCTGCGGTAATCTCTCATGCCAACGATAGTTTCTTCTGGGTGGTAACACAAATGAGCGGCATGAACGTAAAGACAGGGTATCGACTTTTCGGCTTAGGTACGGGAGTTCTTGGTCTTACAGGTGCAATAACCGTGTTTGTATTCTATTCCATCTTTGCATAAAATGATATAGCTATTAGTAATCTGGCTTACCGCGATTCGACTTTTTGAGTGAGGCAATTTTTTTACCTTTTAATCTTTTTTCAATAGATGATCTGGTAGGTCTGCTCTTCTTTCGAGCCTTGGGTACTAGCAAAGATTTTTCTAGAAGTTTCAAGAATCGTTTAATAACCAATTCTTTGTTTTTGTGCTGACTACGAGATTCATCGCACTGCATAATCAGTAGACCTTCTTTACTTAATTTATTGCCCAGTTTTAGAAGAACTCTTTTCTTTTGGCGTTCTGTTAGTCCGGTAGAATCTTCAATATGAAAAGAAAGCTCAACTTTAGAAGACACTTTATTTGCATGCTGACCACC
>JANQUX010000453.1 GCA_030730545.1 Maribacter sp.
CACCAATATGGTATGATGTTCGCCCGATCATCCATGTTAAAAATCCTGATAATAATATTCCATATAAAACCACCTTCCACGCAACATCTCTATAAAAATACCACAAGGCGGCAAGTAGAATTGCTAAAGAGATCGTATTGTTATATAAGTGCTCTAGTGAACCATGAATGAACGGACTCAATACAACCCCACGTAAGCCAAGTGCTGTTCTGGGCATTACTCCCATCTCGTTAAAATTGACACCCATAGCTATTTCTAGCCAATACACGCCCCATATCAAAATCATTGCTAATAGTGGAATAGCAATTACTTTGTTAGAAAATTTATAATGTGCCATTTCAGACATGCGTTCGATTTTGTTTTTGAATAACAATTATACTACCAACGTTTACAAATTGGTCATATTGTCATTCTAAACCTTACTTAACAATCAATTGGCACACTACTTTTTTATTCTCATTTAAGTTTAGTATACTTTTGTCCTATGAACGAACCTTTAGCAGAACGCGTACGCCCTAAAACTTTAGATGAGTATATTAGTCAACACCATTTGGTAGGTGAAAAGGGCTCATTAACGCATCAAATTAAAAAGGGTATTATTCCTTCTTTAATACTTTGGGGACCTCCAGGTACAGGCAAAACCACTTTAGCTAATATTATTGCCGAGCAAAGCAAAAGACCTTTTTATATTTTAAGTGCTATTAATAGTGGTGTTAAAGATATTAGAGACGTCATCGATAAAGCAAAACAAGCTGGTGGATTATTCACTGCTAAAAACCCCATTTTATTTATTGATGAAATACACCGTTTCAGTAAATCTCAACAAGATTCTCTTTTGGCTGCTGTTGAAAAAGGGTGGGTGACGTTAATTGGTGCCACCACAGAAAACCCAAGTTTCGAAGTTATACCTGCACTACTCTCTCGTTGTCAAGTTTACGTTCTAAATGCCTTCGGAAAAGAGGATTTAGAAAATCTGATAAAAAGGGCAATGGAGAAAGACACATTGCTTAAGTCTAAAAATATTCAACTTAAAGAAACGGAAGCTTTACTTCGTTTATCTGGTGGTGATGGCAGAAAATTACTGAATATTTTTGAGCTTGTAGTCAACTCCGAAGCAGGCGACACTATCGTTATTACCAATGAATTGGTGTTATCTAAAGTTCAGAAGAATACGGTGTTGTATGATAAAACAGGCGAGCAACATTATGATATTATATCGGCTTTTATAAAATCTATTAGAGGTAGCGACCCAAACGGGGCCGTATATTGGTTGGCACGTATGATCGAAGGTGGTGAAGATGTAAAATTCATTGCCCGCAGAATGCTTATTTCTGCCTCTGAAGATATCGGTTTGGCAAACCCTACAGCTTTGGTAATGGCAAATACTACTTTTCAAGCAGTAACCGCTATTGGTTACCCCGAAGCGCGCATAGTGTTAAGTCAATGTGCAATTTACCTTGCAACCTCAGCAAAAAGTAACGCTAGTTATATGGCGATAGGTAAAGCGCAACAAGCTGTAAAACAAACCGGAAACCTTACTGTACCATTGCCTCTAAGAAATGCACCTACTAAACTAATGAAAGATCTGGGATACGGACAAGAGTATAAATATGCCCATGATTATCAGAATAACTTTGTAGATGCCGAATTTTTACCCGATGAAATAAAAGGAACTACATTCTATAAACCTGGCAATAATGCCAGAGAAAAAGCCCTTAGCGATTTTCTAAAAAACAGGTGGAAAGCGAAATATGACTTTTAGAATTTGATATTCAGTTCTTCTTGAACTAGTTTATCATTCTCATAATATTCAAAGACCCAGTTACCATCTTTTTGATACACCATACCATTTTTGGTGTCGGTTTTAGCCATAAAGACATTGTCAGCTGAACTTTTTAATAAATTCATTCTAACCTTAGGCGAGCTATCTACTAACTGAAATCCATTATCGGTTGCCTGTGCATACCACATATCTTTTATACTTGGCTTTTTAAGTTCTAAACTTTTAAATGCAGGTTTTTCGACTTCTGTTTTCTTAATGTTTGATTCAACCGGGGTATTGTCTTTATAATACTGCGTTTTCTCGGTTTCTTCAGAAATTATGGTTGGCTCTCTTTTTACATTTACTTCTTCCGTTGCCTTTTCTGCTTTTAGAATTTTATCGGCTTTAGACACATCAAGCTTTTTAACGTCATTTCTAAAATTAACGGTAACGGCTTCACTCTTTTCGTTTTTAGCTTTATAGCTATAACTCATATCATTAAATGAGCGCATAGACTCTCTAATTGTTTCATTATAGGCTGCTTTATATTCTTTCTCTTTACTCACACCCTGCATGGTACTGAAAACAATTTTATCATTACAATCTTTTAGGTTGATAATGGTCTTGGTAGAAAACATACTACTGTCATCTTGCAAATCAGCTATAATACCTAAGCATCTATTAAATTTTAAATCTTCTGGCAATTGATCATCATACACGGTATTAAATCCTTTTCCGGTAAAAAGATGCTTCACCAATGTACTAGTCTGGTATTCGTTCATATTCTTGAATGCATCAAACTTTTTTGGAACGATGACATACTTGTAATCATCTAAATTAGTTTGGGCAAAAGTAGAATATCCTATAAATGTAAATAGAAGTGCGATAACTGTTTTCAAAACGTTGTAAATTTTAAATTCACGGTAATATATGAAAAAAGCATGCCAAAAAAATAAAAAGCTACGAAGAAGATATGTTACTTATTGCGACCCCATGATATAATGTTCACTCCGAATTGAAATGACACATAGTTACTTGCTGCGATATTATTATAAGACAGCAAGTTATCTGCCATCATGTATAAATTAACGGGCCCGGCTTGCAAGTTCATTCCTAGACCTAGATTGGTATAAGAAAATTTATCGACCGTATATGTACCTTTAAGTGCCAAAATATTTCCTATTCTGCGAGTATAAAATCCGGTGAGTGCCATTTGCGG
>JANQUX010000454.1 GCA_030730545.1 Maribacter sp.
CTTTAGGTACAGCGTGGGTGTATCGAAATACGTTAAGTAATGAAGTAGTCGCAAATTGCCATAAAGTGCCACAATCCAATTTTACGAAAGAACTGTTAAGTGTCGATGAAGTGGCAGAAAGTATAAAACGAATTACCACTTTAGTAGAGTCTATAAATTCTTCTGCTCAATTTATTTTTACGGTTTCTCCTGTTCGGCATTTAAAAGATGGGTTTGTTGAGAATCAAAGAAGTAAAGCACATCTCATAGCAGCAATTCATCAAACTATAGCCACTGAAAACCTTTTACCTCGATTATCATACTTTGAAAGTTATGAACTAATGATGGATGAGCTTCGAGATTATCGTTTTTATGCCAAAGATATGATTCATCCTAACGAAGTAGCGATAGATTATATTTGGGGAAGATTTGTTGAGGTGTGGATCGATGATCCCACTGCCATGATGAGAAAGGTTGATGAGGTTCAGCGAGGTTTGCAACATAGACCTTTTAATCCTGAAGGAGATTTACATCAAAAATTTTTAAAATCGTTAGCGCAGAAAATTGCGTATATAAAGAAAGAGTATCCGTTTATGGATTTTAATATTTCAAAAGCATGAAAAAATTTGTAGCAGGCGTTTTAATCACCTTAGCATTAGTTTTTATTGTTCGTTCTTGCCAAGATAATAAAGAAGATAAATCTATTCTTGAGGAAAACTCTATGCTTATTCAACAAGAAATTACTAATGTTTCTAAATTAGTGGTTACAGAGGGGCATTTTGCTGAGGTGTATAATTATAAAGACTCGAAAGAACTTTTTGGTCCGCTTTTGCGAGCAGAGAAAAAAGCGTTGGTAGTCGTAAATGCGGATGTAACCGTCGCTTACGATTTACGTAAGATTGACTTTGAAATTGACGCGGCAACCAAAACGGTAAAAATTAAAAGTATACCCGATGCAGAGATAAATCTGAATCCTGATTTTGAATATTACGACGTAACTGCAGATTACCTGAACCAGTTTGATGCCGCCGATTATAACAAAATAAAGAAAACAGTAAATGCTTCTTTAATGAAAAAGGTAGAAGCTTCTGCCTTGCGTACCAATGCTGAAAACAGGTTGATCAGCGAATTACAGAAATTCTATATTCTTACCAATTCAATGGGGTGGCGATTGACGTATCAAGAGCAGACCATTGAATCTTTAGATGGTTTACAAGTTATTAAACCTTAGATGTTATAGTTGCCAATTCTAATCCGTCATCAATTAATTGTCCGAGGTTAGGTTGGTCTAATTTAATGTTTTCAAGATGTGCTTTTATGCTCTCCGCTAGTATCTTTTCGTTACTTAAAATTGCCAGCTCATAAATTTCGATAGGTAGTAACCAGTCTTTCGGGTATTTTTCTTGTATTACTTCAAAAACCTTTGTTCTAGAGATAATGGTATTGTTGCCTTCTCTAAAATCGCGAATAAGTTTGTAGTACGATTCCAGTTCACTTAAACCTACTTGTCCATTATTTTGGGTGCCGGTACTTAGTGAATGGTCTAAAAGGTCAAAACTCTTTAAATCTGCAGGACCATGGTAGGCAGAAACAATTTCTTCGCCAATAGCCATGTTGTATAATTCTTCGTTAGATTCAAAAAGTGTGATCCCATTATGTGTCACCTTACAATTCTCAAAAGTGATAATAATAATGCGACCCTGAAGATTACGCGTGCCGGTTATAATTCTACCCGTAACATTAATGCCGCCAACAAAATCTAATGAAACAATTTCTCCTTCATAAATTTTATAAGCTTTAAGATCTCTCGGGCTCATATCCTCTATAGGAATATTGATGCCTTTAAGTCTGCCGATAGGAGAACCAAAACCTGTTTCGTGCTGATTGACATCTTGCCCCACAAGTTCTTTTTCTCGGTAAGCCAACGCAGATTTCCCCTTTGTTTGAAAGTAAATAGGTTTGCCTTCATGAGCAATCAATGTTTCGAAATTACCAGATACCTGTAAGCCAGTACTTAGTTCAATAGTGCCTAATTCTTTCGAGTCGATAAGCTTCTGTAAACCTGAGAGTCCGCCCCTTCGTAATGCCATGGTATTAGCAAAATCTTCTAACACCTGACTTAAAAATGCAAAATCGGGAGTTACGAATAGTTGCGGTTGTTTTTTGGTAATATCAAAAGATGTTTTTGCTGCTTCAATAGAATACGGCAGTTTTTTGACGTTATCGGTCATACACCACTGACTTTCACCAATGGAAGATAAAAGTCCCGCGCCATAAATTTTAGGGTTCTCTAGAGTGCCTATAAGTCCGTATTCAACCGTCCACCAATGCAGGTTTCTAATAAAAGCCATTTCACTAGGTTCGCCCATATTATCTTGAAGAAATTCTATATGTTTTTCAGCTTTTTCAATTTCTTCTAAAGCAGTCCCTTTGGCTTCTTTAATAATAGATAGATGGCGTACAGCTTCATAAAGTTCGAAATCTTTAGCGCTAGATATTGCCTTGCATCCTATTTCTCCAAAACGTCTTAAATAAGCAGCATATTCTGGGTTAGCAATAATGGGTGCGTGCCCTGCACCTTCGTGAATAATATCTGGGGCGGGTGTGTAAGCAATATTTTCTAACTGGCGAATGTCTGACGCGATTACCAAAACATTATATGCCTGAAATTCCATAAAAGCAGCAGGTGGTATAAATCCGTCCACCGCAACAGCAGCCCAGCCTAGATCCTTAAGAATACGGTTCATACCGTACATGTTGGGGATATTGTCAATTGAAATACCTGTTTTTTGTAATCCTTCGGAATAAGATTTGTGAGCAACCTTACTTAGGTAATCTACGTTCTTACGCATTACATAGCGCCACACAGCTTGATTGATTGGCGTATAATCCTCATAGTTCTGAGGTTTAATGTATTGTCTTAAATGCTTAGGAAGCTTATCTAAAATAGGATTGCTTTCATATTCAGAAGTATTCATACG
>JANQUX010000455.1 GCA_030730545.1 Maribacter sp.
GTATTAGCATTAGCAGACCAAAAAGATGAGAATATGGGCGGATTTCAATGTATACCATGGTTGTACCGTAATTACGATACGTGGAAATTAACACAGCCAGAAGACCGAGACCATTTTCAACCTTCGTTAGATGGTTTAGAAGATAAAATTGTAAAAGTAAAAATGAAGGCTGGCGATTTATTGATTTTCAATAGTACAGAGCCACACGGTATTCGACCAAATAAGTCAAAAGATAAAGTTCGAATAGCGCAGTATATTTCAATGATGCCTGCAGAGCCAGAAAATGAAGATATGCGTAATTGGAGGGTGAATTCTTGGAAGAATAGAGTTGCACCAGAGGGGTATGCTTTTCCAGGTGATCCGCGTAAATGGGAACAAACCAAATATGAAACTGCTAAATTATTACCGTTAGGAGAGAAATTATTGGGCATAACAAGCTGGTAGATAGATAATTTGTTAATAATCAATAGGTTTGTGGTGAGGCCGGTAAATATTGCTATTTTTGCGCCCTTTAAAGTTAGAGGCACATGGTGAAGATTTTCAATTTATTCGATTTCAAACAAAAAGTAGACTATAAAAATGAAATTTTAGCAGGATTAACGGTTGCAATGACAATGATTCCAGAATCATTGATGTTTGCAATTCTTGCAGGATTTTCACCATTAGTAGGTTTATATGGTGCTTTTATTATGGGATTGTTTACGGCGATATTTGGCGGTAGACCTGGGTTAATTTCTGGTGGAGCTGGTGCAACCGTAGTTGTACTAATGGCATTAATGAATTCTCACGGTTTAGAATATGTTTTTGCAGCAGTTGCTTTGGCTGGTGTTTTTCAATTAATTGTTGGTTTTTTAAAGCTTGGTAAATTTATCCGTTTAGTTCCTCAGCCCGTTATGTTTGGGTTTGTTAATGGTTTGGCCATTATTATTTTTATGGCACAAATGGACCAGTTTAAAATTGGTGTCGGCGATGCTGCAGTTTGGCTTACAGGTACTACGTTGTATACTATGGTTGGCTTGGTGTTATTTACTATTGCAATAATTGTTTTTGTTCCCAAACTTACTAAAGCGGTTCCGGCTTCATTAATAGGAATAATTGTGGTGTTTGCCGTGGTGTATTTTTTAAAAATAGATACTAAGCAAGTGGTAGATATCATAAATCAAGATACATTACCTGGTGAAGAGTTGAAGTCGCTTAGTGGGACTTTACCTTCATTTCATATACCGACTATTCCCTTTACATTAGAAGCCTTTAAAATTATTTTACCTTACGGACTGATAATGGCAGCGGTTGGCCTTACAGAAGGTCTGCTTACCCTGAACTTGGTAGATGAGATTACTGGTACAAAAGGAAATAGCAATAGAGAGTGCCTGGCACAAGGAGGCGCAAATATTTTGAATGGTTTTTTTGGCGGTATGGGTGGTTGCCCAATGATTGCACAAACCTTAGTGAACCTATCGGCAGGTTCAAGAGCAAGGCTGTCAGGTATAATTGCAGCATTAACGATATTGGTAATCATATTGTTTGGTGCACCGGTAATAGAACTTGTGCCAATAGCAGCATTGGTTGGTGTTATGGTAATGGTTGCTGTTGGTACATTCGAATGGGCAAGTTTTAAGGCATTAAAAAGAATGCCCAAGCCAGATATTTTTGTGATGATATTGGTTACTTTAATTACCGTTATTTTACACAATTTAGCGTTAGCAGTTTTAATAGGTGTAATAATTTCAGCTTTGGTATTTGCTTGGGAAAGTGCCAAGAGAATTAGAGCTAGAAAATATGTTGATGAAACAGGGGTAAAACATTATGAGATTTACGGACCTTTATTTTTTGGTTCTGTAACTGCGTTTAGTGAAAAGTTCGATGTGGCAAACGATCCAGACGAAGTAATTATAGATTTTGCAGAAAGTAAAGTTTCAGATATGTCGGCAATTGAAGCCTTAAATAGAATAACAGAACGATATGCCGACCAAGGTAAAAAAGTTCACTTAAGGCACTTAAGTAAAGATTGTATTAGCCTTCTAAATGATGCCGAAGACATTATTGATGTAAATGTTATGGAAGACCCTACCTACAAGGTTATGGTTAATAAGCCTCTTTCTAAAGCAAAAGGTCCAGAAACTAAAAACCCGTTTAATCTTTGGGGTTTATAAGAACCAAAATTTTTGTCCGTGTTGTTAACTAAAATAATAGATTGCATAAAAGGCTGCTAAAACTATAGCAATGGAAAGAATATAGATTCCTATTTCTTGTATGCTGTCTTTTTTAGCTTGAGCTCTTATTTTATCACGCACTATTTTACGCTCTACATCGGTAAGTTCATTAAAGTGTAATTTGGTTTCTTGCGAGTAGTCTAAATAATCTTTGCGCAAATCTCTAAAGCTTCTACTTTTTTTAAGTAGCGCCCTATTTGCCTTTATTACTTTCATTGGTTGTCCGCCGTATCCCATCGTCATCTCTTTATTATATGTAGTAAAATTGAAGGTTTTGTTACATAGAATTCAATTATTCTTAGTTTTTGAGCATTTCTTTTATACATTTATTAATCTAAATAGGCGGGTTTAATTCCTTCATCTTGATGGGGGATATTCTTAGAAAAGAGCATTAGAAAAATGAAAAATAAAGTCGGGTTACTTATCTTGAGTATTGGATTGGTTATTTTAAACAGTTGTAAGGTGGAAGAGTCAAAAAATGAAGAGGTTCTTTTTGTGGGAACGTATACAGATAATGGTAGTGAAGGTATCTATAGATTCAATTTAAATTTAGATACGGGTGAGTTGACAAATCAATCATTAGCAGCTAAAATCAAGAATCCTTCTTATATAGCATTCTCTCCAGATAAGAATTCATTGTATGCAGTAAGTGAGGTAGATGATTTTAAAAAGGAAGATGGTTCAATAACTACATTTAGAATAAAAGATACCACACTTTTTGAGGTAGATGTGCAATCTACTTATGG
>JANQUX010000456.1 GCA_030730545.1 Maribacter sp.
TGTCAATACACTCCTCTTTGCTTAAAATTTTATAATTTTGCAGCCTTTAAAATCCAGTACTATAAGCATTTTGTATGAAGTTCACAGAATATCAAGGATTGAATTTACCAAAGGTCGCAGAAGAAATACTTGACTACTGGTCAAAGAATGCCATTTTTGAAAAAAGTATATCTACTCGAGAGGGTAAAGAGAGTTATGTATTCTATGAAGGTCCGCCTTCAGCGAACGGTATGCCCGGTATTCACCATGTAATGGCACGAACCATTAAAGATATCTTCCCTAGGTATAAAACCATGAAGGGGTTTCAAGTAAAGCGTAAAGCTGGTTGGGATACTCATGGTCTTCCTATTGAGTTGGGTGTCGAAAAAGAATTAGGTATTACAAAAGAAGATATCGGGGTTAAAATTTCGGTAGAAGAATATAATGCGGCTTGTAAAAAGGCGGTAATGCGATATACCGATGTTTGGAATGCTATGACCAAACAAGTTGGCTATTGGGTAGATATGGAAGATCCGTACATTACCTATAAGTCCAAATACATGGAAACTGTTTGGTGGTTGTTAAAACAGATATATTCAAAAGATTTAATATATAAGGGTTATACCATACAGCCATATTCTCCAAAAGCGGGTACTGGTTTAAGCTCTCATGAGCTAAATCAACCAGGCACCTACCAAGATGTTACAGATACTACGGTAACTGCACAATTTAAAGCTGTCGAAGAAACATTGCCAGATTTTTTACAGAACGAAGGCACCGTTTATTTTTTAGCTTGGACGACCACCCCTTGGACATTACCTTCGAATACTGCATTGACAGTAGGGTCAAGAATAGATTATGTTTTAGTAGAATCATATAACCAATACACGTTTGAACCTATGAATGTTATACTTGCCAAGAATTTGGTAGGCAAACAATTCTCGGGTAAATTCAAAGAAGTATCAGAAAAGGCTGAGTTATTAGAATACAAGTCTGGTGATAAGAAAATTCCTTTCTACGTCGTAAAAGAATTTAAAGGAAAAGATTTATTGGGTATTAGGTACGAGCAGTTATTAGATTATGTATTGCCTTATGAAAATGCAGAAAACGCATTTAGAATAATTGCTGGTGATTTCGTTACCACCGAAGATGGTACAGGTATTGTACACACCGCACCTACTTTTGGTGCAGATGATGCTTTTGTAGCCAAACAAGCAGTACCAGAAATACCACCAATGTTGGTATTGGATGAAAATGCAAACTTGGTTCCATTAGTCGATTTACAAGGTAAGTTTAGACCAGAGTTAAAAGAGTTAGGTGGTAAATATGTAAAGAACGAATATTACGAAGATGGTGAAGTGCCTGAGCGTTCTGTAGATGTAGAAATTGCCATTAAATTAAAAGAAGAAAATAAAGCCTTTAAGGTAGAGAAGTATGTGCACAGTTACCCAAACTGCTGGCGTACAGATAAGCCTATTCTGTATTATCCGTTAGATTCTTGGTTTATTAAAGTAACCGATGTTAAGGATAGAATGTTTGAGTTGAACCAAACAATTAACTGGAAACCAAAAGCAACTGGTGAAGGTAGATTCGGTAATTGGTTGGCGAATGCAAATGACTGGAATCTTTCTAGGTCTCGTTATTGGGGAATTCCATTACCAATCTGGAGAACAGAAGATGGTAAAGAAGAGATAATAATAGGATCGGTTGCAGAGCTAAAGTCAGAAATGGCAAAGGCGGTTAAAGCGGGAGTTTTAGAAAAAGATATCTATGCAGATTTCGTAGTCGACGATATGTCTGATGCGAACTACGACAAAATAGATTTACATAAGAATATAGTTGATCAGATTGTATTAGTATCAGCATCGGGTAAGCCGATGAAACGAGAGAGCGATTTAATCGATGTTTGGTTCGATAGTGGTTCTATGCCTTATGCACAGTGGCATTATCCTTTTGAGAATAAAGATTTAATTGATGAAGGAAAAACCTTTCCGGCAGATTTTATAGCTGAAGGTGTTGATCAGACCCGTGGTTGGTTTTACACATTACATGCTATTTCAACCATGGTATTCGATTCTGTCGCGTATAAGAATGTAGTTTCAAACGGACTGGTTTTAGACAAAGAAGGTAAGAAAATGTCTAAGCGATTAGGCAATGCTGCAGATCCTTTCGAAACTATGAACGAACATGGTGCAGATGCTACAAGATGGTATATGATCAGTAATGCCAATCCTTGGGATAACTTAAAGTTCGATACCGAAGGCATTGCTGAGGTTAAGCGAAAGTTCTTCGGCACCTTATATAATACCTATTCATTTTTTGGACTGTATGCTAACTTAGACAAGTTTACCTATGCCGAAGCAGATGTGCCGATGGCTGAACGTACAGAGATAGACCGTTGGATCATCTCAGAATTAAATACATTGATTAAGACGGTAGACACGGCTTACGATGAGTATGAGCCTACACGTGCTGCTAGAGCAATATCTGACTTTGTTCAAGAAAATTTAAGTAACTGGTACGTACGTTTATGTAGAAGACGTTTTTGGAAAGGCGAGTATGCCCAAGATAAAATCGCGGCATACCAAACGCTATACACCTGTTTAGACGTTGTTTCTAAATTATCGGCGCCTATTGCTCCTTTTTTCATGGATCAATTGTATTTAGATTTGAACAGGGCAACGGTAAAAGATGGTTTTGAAAGTGTGCATTTAGCAGACTTTCCGGTGGCAGATGAGTCGCTAATCGATCAAAGCTTAGAAGTTAAAATGCAGAAAGCGCAGATTATTTCTTCTTTAGTATTATCTATTCGTCAAAAAGAGAAAATAAAGGTGCGTCAACCTTTACAGAAAATAATGATTCCCGTTTTAGATGATAAGGACAGAGAAGAAATTGAAGCGGTATCAGAATTAATTAAATCTGAAGTTAACGTTAAGGAAATTCAGCTGTTAGATGATGCCTCTGGTATCTTGGTAAAACGTATAAAGCCTAATTTCAAGACATTAGGTCCGAAGTTTGGTAAAGAAATGAAGCAAATTGCTCAAGTTGTCAATGGTTTCGACCAGAATGATATCCAAAAAATTGAGCAGGATGGCGAATTATCGATACAGATAGAAAATAAAAGTATTACTTTACAGTTACAAGATGTAGAGATTTCCTCTCAAGATATTGAGGGTTGGATGGTTGCAACTTCTGGTAAATTAACTGTTGCTTTAGATGTAACAATTAATGAGGAGTTGAGAAATGAAGGTGTTGCAAGAGAATTAGTCAATAGAATTCAGAATATTAGAAAAGATTCAGGATTTGAAGTGACAGATAAAATTGCAATTCAAATATTGAAAGATGGTTTTGTTGAAGTAGCTGTTAAAAATAATATTGAGTATATTAAAACAGAGACCTTAACGGCAGAATTAAATTTTGTTGAAAAATTGGATAAAGGCATAGAAATTGCTTTTGACGAGGTGAACACTAAATTGTTTATTAAAAAATATTAAAAGATGGCAGAAGATTTAAAAGTAAGATATCCTGACAAAGATTTGGCAGAATTCAAAATATTGATAGAAGATAAAATAGAGAAGGCAAAAAATCATTTAGAGCTTTTAAAAAGTGCTTATATGAATGATGGTAATAATGGTACCGATGATACTTCGCCTACCTTTAAGGCTTTTGAAGAAGGTTCTGAAACAATGAGTAAAGAAGCTAATACGCAATTAGCTATTAGGCAAGAGAAATTTATTCGTGACCTAAAGAATGCGATGTTACGTATTGAAAATAAAACATATGGCATTTGTCGTGTAACAGGAAAACTAATCAATAAAGAGCGGTTAAAACTTGTACCGCACGCCACGCTTAGTATTGAAGCTAAGAATATGCAATCATAATTAAAACGCCTTTAGGGGCGTTTTTTAATAGGTACTACTTTGAAAAGATTTTCCCTCTATTTTTTATTGTTACTTTCTTTAGGGCTTAGTGCTCAAAAGAAGATGTATAATAAGATTTTGGCGGCACATATTGGTCTTATTCAAGTAGATGCTACCAATTGTTTCATAGTAGAGGTGCAGACTAATAAGGGTAATGAAATTACTATTGAAGCAGAGATGGAAGGTGAGTATAGTCAAGATTTAGATTTAAAAGTCTCAATTAATGGTACTACCCTTATTGTCGAAACCGGCTTTTCTCCGAGTTTCGAAAACCCGAATGATAAACTAAGTGCGCATAAAGTAGTTTCGATTTTATTGAAATTAAATATTCCACAATATAAGCAACTAGAAATTTTCGGCACCAATTCTAGAGTGGTAGTTGAAGGTGTTTTTAAAGAATTGAATATCTCTTTATCAGATGGTGCTTGTGTGTTAAACAAAGTAGAAGCAAACGCTAAAGTAAAATCGCAAAGTGGTCATATTGAAGTAATTTCTGGCGGAGCTCAAATTTCCGCTGAAAGTAAATATGGTACGGTATCTTCCAATACAATACCCTACGGTAATTCAATTTTTAAATTACAAACGGTTACCGGTAATATAGATCTTAGTAAAACCGAATAATATTTATATTTTTGCGCTCATTGATGAAAGCCCATGAACATTAAAAAATCTGTACTATTTATTCTATTGATATTAATTATTGATCAATGGAGTAAAATTTATATAAAGACCAATTTTGTATTGGGTGAATCTGTTGAGGTATTTAACTGGTTCAAAATTCTATTTATTGAAAATGAAGGTGCTGCCTGGGGTGCAAAGCTTAGTGATGTATTGCCAATCTCAGATAACATCGGAAAATTAGTATTGACTATCTTTCGATTATTTGCCATATTCGGTATTGGTTATTGGCTTTTTGATGTCATTAAGAAAAAAGCATCTAACACATTAATTTGGGCGGTTTCATTGATATTTGCTGGGGCTTTAGGTAATATTTTAGACTCTGTTTTTTATGGTGCTATATTTAATGAAAGCTATAATGAGGTCGCGACCCTATTTTCTGATGAACCTTATGGTAAGTTGTTTTATGGTAAAGTAGTAGATATGCTGTATTTTCCTATGGTAGATTCTACGTGGCCCACTTGGATGCCTATGGTAGGAGGTCAAAATTTTAGATTCTTTGAACCTGTTTTTAATATTGCCGATACCGCTATAAGTACTGGCGTAGGTATATTATTAGTATTTAATAAAAGAGCATTTAATAAAGAAGAAGAGATGCCAGTTCAAGAAACTGGAATCATTTAAGATCAAGACGTTTTAAAAGAATAGGTTTTTTGAGGTGTAATGCAGTAGTCTAAAGGTATATCTGTGGTGTCAATATCATCTATAGAATCTTCAGCTTCAAAAAAAGATAATCCTATTTTTATAACATCTGATCTGCATTGATTTAAAAAGCGGTCGTAGTAACCTTTTCCGTATCCTATTCTGTGTCCTGTTTCATCAAAAGCTAAAAGGGGAACGAATACCACATCTAATTTATTGGGTTCAATAGTAATACCGTCGACAGGCTCTGGTATATTTAGGCTATTTGTAGTGAATCTTGTGTTGTCGGTAAGTAGAAAATGTTCTAATTCGGTCGGAGACTTAATTTTCGGAACTATTACATTCTTATCTAGACCAAGAAGTATGGAGATAATACCTTCAGTATTTATCTCGGCTTTTTGTTCAATCGGTAAAAAAATGTGGAAATATGAATTACTCCATATTGGCAATTGCAAAACTGAATTAGCAATTGCAATACTTTGAGAAGATAATTGAGAGGGTGTTAGGGAACTACGTAATTTTGAATATTTTGAGCGTAAATCTTTCTTCAGCATAGTGAAGTGATTTTAGCACAATTATATTTCAATTTATTCTTTACCTGCAACAGCAAAAAATACCTTGAAAAATAACATTAAAATAAGGTAAGTTCCTAAAGTGATGATATAACTATCCATAATATTTTTTTTGTAAATGAGCCAATAATTATTGTTGTTGTGTTAAAAATAGGTAAAATAATTAATATAACATCTTTGAAGTGCACTTTTTTCTCGGTGAAATGCACTTTTTTATTAAAAAATTAACAGTTTCATTCATATAACGAAACATATAATTAATTAATTGTCTGAAAATCAAAGATTTAAAATACGTATATATTTTAAATTTATTAATCCGATAATTTAAGTATGATAAAAATATTAAGTGTTAAAATATCAAATTGATAATTGCCCAAAAATGGTAGTAAGTAGAATTAACGCAAATGGTATAAGATGAATGGGCTTTTATAGACTAAATTAGTGGTGATAAATTATGACAGAGATTCCATTAAATATACAGCTAAGTGCATTACCTACCGGACCGGGGGTATATCAGTTTTATGATAGCAATGAAAGTATACTATATGTTGGTAAGGCAAAAAATTTAAAGAAAAGGGTATCATCCTACTTTAATAAGAATCATGAGTACGGTAAAACACGTGTTTTGGTCAAAAAAATTAGGTCTATAAAGCATATTGTAGTGCCTACAGAGTCAGATGCACTGCTGTTGGAGAATAATTTAATCAAAGAATTAAGACCGCGCTATAATGTATTACTAAAGGATGACAAATCTTATCCGTGGTTGTGTTTGAAAAATGAACGATTTCCAAGGTTTTTTCCGACGAGAAGGGTTATTAAAGACGGTTCAGAATATTTTGGTCCGTATACTAGTATGAAAACGGTACGGGTGCTTTTAGATTTAATTAAAAGTGTTTATCCGTTACGAACGTGCAACTATGATCTATCCGCAGAAAAAATAAATGGGGGTAAGTACAAAGTGTGTTTAGAATATCATTTAGGTAATTGTAAAGGTCCGTGCGAGGGGTTTCAATCACTTACTGAGTATGATCGTCAAATAGATGATATCAGACAAATTGTAAAAGGCAATTTTAAATCGTCGATCACCTATTTTAAAGGTCAGATGAAAGCCTTAGCAGATGAAATGAGGTTTGAAGAAGCCCAAAAGATTAAAGATAAAATAGACGTTTTAGAGAACTACCAGGTTAAGACAACTATCGTTAATCCTAAAATTAGTAATGTAGATGTGTTCAGTATAATTTCAGATAATGCTTTTGCGTATGTAAACTTTCTGCAATTGGCACATGGCTCAAT
Source organism: Maribacter sp. (assembly GCA_030730545.1). Lineage (GTDB taxonomy): Bacteria > Bacteroidota > Bacteroidia > Flavobacteriales > Flavobacteriaceae > Maribacter. The sequence continues at coordinate 7,085 of JANQUX010000456.1, forward strand.
AATTAGGTCTCATACTATGGAGATAAAAAAGAAGTTAGAAGAGCAAGATGAAGATTTGCTTGAGTTGGCAATAGTAGAAATTAGAGAGCGATTTAAATCAGACTCAAAAGAATTATATGTGCCCTTTAATATTGCGGTGTCACCGGGTATCAAAGTGACCATACCTAAGTTAGGGGATAAAAAACGAATATTAGATTTGTCTGAGCGTAATGCCAAGTTTTTTAGGCAAGAACGGTTCAATCAAATAAAGATTATTGATCCAGACCGCCATACAAATAGAATTATGGCGCAGATGAAAAAGGATATAAGGTTGTCTGCTGAACCTAGGCATATTGAGTGTTTTGATAACAGTAATATACAAGGTAGCAACCCCGTAGCGGCTTGTGTGGTATTTAAAGATGGTAAGCCATCAAAAAAAGAATACCGGCATTATAATATAAAGACGGTTACCGGTCCAGATGATTTTGCATCAATGGAAGAGGTGGTATATCGTAGATATAAAAGATTGCAAGAAGAAATGCAACCGTTGCCACAGTTAATTGTCATTGATGGTGGTAAGGGGCAATTATCATCGGCGTTAAAAAGTTTAGATTTATTAGGTTTAAGAGGTAAAATTGCTATAATAGGTATAGCAAAACGGTTAGAGGAAATATATTTTCCAGAAGACCCCATACCTTTATATTTAGATAAAAAGTCTGAAAGCCTTAAAATAATTCAATATTTACGAAATGAGGCCCATAGATTCGGTATAACATTTCATAGAAATAAAAGAAGCAAAGGGGCTATTAATTCTGAATTGGAAGGTATAGATGGTGTCGGTGAAAAGACAGCCCAACAATTGCTAAAGAAATTTAAATCGGTAAAGCGTATAAAAGAAGCTTCTGTAGATAGTCTAAGTCAAGAGGTGGGTGCGTCAAAAGCAAAAAAGATATATGACTCTTTTCGAAAAGAATAATATCGGTAGATTACCAATGGTCTTGGTGGTGCTTATATTAAGCGCGAGTTCTTTGATTGCTCAAAACAACGAAGAAAAAAAGAAGCCAAAAATAGGTCTAGTGTTAAGTGGAGGTGGAGCAAAAGGTATGGCGCATATCGGTGCGTTAAAAATTATTGAGGAAGCAGGTGTTGAAATCGATTTTATAGGTGGTTCTAGTATGGGTGCTATTGTTGGTGCTTTATATGCTGCAGGTTATACGGCTAATGAGCTAGATTCAGTATTTAAAACTACTAATATAGGCTCATTAATTCAAGACAATCTCCCTAGAAGTGCTAAGACCTTTTATGAAAAAGAAGATTCTGAACGGTATGCGTTAACATTACCATTTAAGAATTTTAAGGTGACAGTGCCGCCTGCATTTTCTGGCGGGCAGAACATATATAATGAGTTTGTTCGGCTACTTTACCATGTAAAAGATATTGATGATTTTAATAAACTACCTACCCCATTTGTTTGTATAGCTACCGATATAGAAACAGGCAAGCAGGTTATTTTAAATTCTGGATATTTACCCGAGGCAATTTTAGCCAGCGGAACCTTGCCTTCGCTTTTTGAGCCAACAATTATTAATGACAAAGTTTTGATAGATGGTGGTGTCGTCAATAATTACCCGATAGATGAGGTTAGGGCAATGGGTGCCGATATCATTATTGGGGTAGACGTTCAGCATGATTTATCTGATAGAGATGCGTTATTATCGGCGACAGAAATTTTGTTGCAAATAAATAATTATCGTACGGTCGCGGACATGGAAATAAAATCTAAAAAGACCGACATATATATTAAACCGAAAATTGAGCAGTATTCGGTAATAGATTTTAATAGGTTGGGCGAAATTGTAAAAACGGGCGAAGACGCCGCGAATTTAAAGATAGAAGAGTTAAGGCAGCTTTCAAGCGATTATAAGAAGGGTAAAAATACAATTTCAGTTGTTGAGGGCGATAAACAGTTAATAGTAAATAGATTGTTGATTGATGGTAATACAGATCATACTAGAGGTTATGTAAAAGGTAAGCTACGTTTTAATTTAGATGAGCCTACGAATTTTAAAAAGCTACAACAAGGGATCAGTAATTTATCTGCTACAGGTAATTTTAGAACCATCAAGTATAAGTTGTTAGATAATATAAATGGAGGTGAAGATTTAATATTACCGCTCGATGAAATTAAAAACACTTCTTTTCTAAGATTGGGAGCCCATTTTGATGATTTATATAAAAGCGCGGCACTTATAAATCTTACAAAAAGAAGAATACTGTCAAAAGATGATGTCGCCTCTTTCGATTTTATTTTAGGTGATAATATCAGATATAATTTTGAATATTATATAGATAAAGGTAGCTATTGGAGTTTTGGGATCAATTCTAGATTCAATGATTTTGAACAAGAAATAAATTTTGATTTAATTCAAGATAATTTTGAGGTAAGCACAGGAACGTCACTTAATAGAATTAATTTAAATGTTTCTGACTTTACAAATCAGTTATATATACAAACCGTAGTAAAAGAAGAGTTTGCATTTACACTTGGCGCAGAGTTTAAGCATTTACAATATAGCACTAGAACATTTGCAGACACGCCTAATAGTACAACCCCCGGTACTACAGCTAGTAATGGTAGAACATATTTTGAGAGAAGTAATTTTATTAGTGCTTATGGTGCGCTTAAATTAGATACATACGATGACAAGTATTTTCCTACAAGGGGTCTATATTTTAATGGCGATATGCATTATTATGTGTTATCATCTGATTTTAACAACAATTTTAAAGATTTTTCTGTCTCTAAAGCTCGTTTGGGTATGGCAATGCCTTTAATGAATAAGCTGTCTATAAATATAGAAACAGAAGGTGGTTTTAAATTAGGAACGTCTAATGTAACCTCTTTTGACTTTCTTCTTGGTGGTTATGGTACAGATTTAATAAATAATTTTGTTCCATTTGTTGGGTACGATTTTATTAGTTTGCCAGGCAACAGTTTTGTAAAAGCTTACGCGAGGTTAGATTTTGAATTTGCCAAAAAGAACCATGCGTTATTCACGGCAAATTTTGCAAATGTTGATGATGATCTTTTTAGAACAGGAGATTGGTTTAAGGCGCCTACATATTCTGGTTATGGTATTGGGTATGGTTTAGAGTCATTTTTGGGTCCGATTAACCTAATGTATTCTTGGACACCCGAAATAGAGAAGTCACAATTTTTTGTAAGCGTAGGTTACTGGTTTTAATACCTAAAAGTTATCATTATTTAAATAAATAATGCTTTAGGTGAATCGAAAATTCTTAATAGATTCCCAATTATTAATGAGAAGTGTGAATAACTGTTAAGGTTATCATTAAAGTAAGTTAAACAGTACTGTAGGTAGAATAATGTGCCTTAAATTTACATCAGCTAAGGGGTGGTTCCCTTACAACTTTAAGTAGTGGTTTTTCATAATTTAAAGTTTGGTTGGTTATTTAGGAAAAGCCCAGTTTTTAAACTGGGCTTTTTTTATACAACAATACTTTGGAATAAATTTTGTTTAAGATATTGTAATGAAAGTAATAGAGAACTATCTATTGCTATTTTTACATTAAACTATGCACTATGAGAAAAATATTCTTACTTATACTTATCCTAACATTTTTTGGTGTCCAAGGTCAAAGTTCTCAGTCTGCCTTTAAGACAGGAGAGTGGTTGAAGTTTAGAATGCATTATGGTTTTTTAAATGCGAGTTATGCCACACTACAAGTTAATTCTGCAACTATAGACGACAAGGCTGTATACCATGTAGTAGGTCATGGTGAAACAACCGGAGTTGCTAGTTGGTTTTTTAAGGTAGATGATACTTATGAAAGCTATTTTGATAAGCAAGATGGCAAGCCCTATAGGTTCGTTCGTAAAATTGATGAAGGCGGTTATACCAAAGATGTTGAAATAAACTTTGATCATAAAACGTCTAAAGCAGAACTTAATGATAAGAAAAACAAGAAAAAGCTTAATTTTACATTAGAGAACAATATACAGGATTTAATATCCGCTTTTTATTTTTTGAGGAACAACTATAAAATAGAAGACCTTGAAGTAGGGAAAGCGATTACCCTGAAAATGCTTTATGACGATGATGGTATTTTTGACTTTAAACTTAAGTATTTAGGTATAGAAGTAGTGAATACAAAATATGGTAAAGTTGAATGCTTAAAATTTAGACCCTTGGTACAGTCGGGGCGTGTATTTAAAGAGCAAGAAAGTTTATCGTTATGGGTGTCGAATGATGACAATCGAATTCCTATAAGAATTAAAGCAGATTTAGCGGTGGGTGCTATAAAAGCAGATATTGATGGGTATAATGGTCTTAAGCATCAGTTTAAAATTATAATGGAGTAGACCCTAAAATGGAAGATAAAGAGAAGATCAAATCCCAAATCTCTAAACTAGAAGAAAAATATAAAGATTCAGGCCAAGATCTAAGCTCTTATTTAGATGGCTTATTGCACCAACGTTATCTTACCTATTGGGACTATATTCATCTAGACACCCTATTAAGTCTCCAAGTTCCAAGAACACATTTTCCTGATGAAGAGATTTTTATCATGTACCATCAAATTACCGAGTTGTATTTCAAACTTATTTTGCACGAGCAAAAACAACTGGTAGATGATAAAAGTGACAACCTAGCCTTTTTTATTGAAAAAGTTAGAAGAATAAATAGCTATTATACCGTTCTAATATCTTCATTTAGTGTAATGATAAAGGGCATGGAGCGTGAGCAATTTTTGCAATATCGAATGGCTTTATTACCTGCAAGCGGTTTTCAATCGGCACAATTTAGAATGATTGAGTTGTATGCTACGCCTTTAGAAAACTTGGTACATGTTACTGAAAGGGCTCAATTTTCATCAGAATCTACTATAGAAGAATTATACGAACATATCTATTGGAAAAGAGGTGCTACAGATGTGTCTACAGGTGAAAAAACCTTGACTTTAAAGCAGTTTGAGTATCGGTATACACCAAGGCTGATAAGAATAGCAAAACAGGTTGAGAACACAACAATATATCATAAATACTTAAGTTTACCCAAAGAGCAGAGAGAAGATAAAACTTTGGTCGAATCATTGAAAACTTTAGATATAAATGCCAATATTAATTGGCAATTAATGCACATGGGTTCTGCCCATAGGTATTTAAGAAGAGACACTGGCGATATTGAAGCTACAGGAGGTACAAATTGGAAAGAATACCTGCCACCGAGCTTTCAGAAAATTGTGTTTTTTCCAGAATTATATACAGAACAAGAATTAAGTAATTGGGGCAAGCAATGGGTAGACCATATGTTGAATCCAGATAAATCAAGAGTAGAATAATGCAGAAGTATTGGGGGATATTATTGGCATTAACAGTTATTGCATCATGCAAAGACGCCGATAATCAGAAAAAGGACATAGCACAAGATGTAAAAATAGTTGAGCTGCCAGAGGTAAATGAGAGATTTGGTTTCAATTTAGATGAATTTATCGTTAAGCTAGATACCATACGTTATGGCGATAGCTTCGGTGAGTTAATGATGCAGAATAAGGTTGAATACCCGAAGGTAGCTGCCATTTCAGAGAATTTCAGAGATAGTTTTGATGTTCGAAAAATTAGGGTGGGCAAGCCTTATGTTATATTACAGTCTAAAGATACCACGGCTCAGGCTCAAATATTTATCTATGAGAATGACCCAATAAATTATACTGTGGTCGATTTACGCGATACTGTTAAAGTATATAAGAATAAGAATAAAGTTAAGTATGTACAGCGCGAAGTTTCCGGTGTTATAAAATCTAGTCTGTCAGAAGCAATATTAGAGCAGGGTGTAGATTATAATGTTACACATAATCTAGCAAACGTATATGCATGGACTATTGATTTTTCTAGATTACAAAAGAACGATAAGTTCAAAATTATCTACAATGAAAAATATATAAACGATACCGTTTATGCAGGGGCAGAACCCATAGAAGCAGCTTATTTTAAACATAACGGAAAACCTATTTATGCCTTCGCTTATGAAAATGATTCGTTAAGGAGTTTGGTAGATTATTTTGATGAAGATGCCAATAATCTTAGAAGAACATTTTTAAGAATGCCGGTAGAGTATGGTAGGTTATCTTCTAGGTACAACCTGAATAGAAGAATAAAATACTACGGTTATAAATTACGCCCACATAAAGGTACAGATTATGCAGCGCCTATTGGTACGCCAATTATGGCTACTGCCGATGGTACGGTCGAAGAATCTACAAGAAGAGGTGGTAATGGTAAATATGTTAAGATTAGGCATAATGGCACATATTCTACCCAATATTTACATATGAAGGCACAGAATGTGAAAAAAGGTCAATTTGTAAGGCAGGGTGACGTAATAGGATGGATAGGAATGACGGGTAACACAGGAGGTCCTCATGTATGCTATCGCTTTTGGAAAAATGGTAAGCAAGTTGATCCATTACAAGAAGAGCTTCCGCAGGCAGAACCATTGGCAGATTCGCTTAAAGAAGCATATTTCGCATACATCTCCACATATAAAGAACAGTTAGATTGCATTATATATCCTGAGGTCTTATTAGAGGAAGACGAAGATTTATTAACACTTAATCAAGAAAATGGTACTAGATAAAATAAACCCGCTACACACAGATATTTGGAATAAGTTAACGGCACATTACAAAGAAACTAAAGGTGCACACCTTAGGTCTATGTTTTCTTCCGATTCAAATAGGGCAGAGAAGTTTACTTTAGAATGGAATAATTTTCTATTTGATTATTCAAAGAATAGAATATCTACCGAAACAATGCAACTTTTACGGCAATTGGCAGATGAAGTAAATTTGAAAGGAGCCATTAAAGATTATTACGGTGGTGGTTTAATAAATGAAACTGAGGGTAGAGCTGTATTGCATACTGCACTTCGTGCCAAAAAAGATGATGTAGTTTTGGTCGATGGCGTAAATGTAATGCCAGAGGTTTATGCGGTAAAAGAGCATATTAAAGAATATACCGATTCAGTAATTAATGGAGATTTAAAAGGGTATACCGGTAAAGCATTTACCGATGTAGTTAATATAGGTATTGGCGGTTCAGATTTAGGTCCGGCAATGGTAACCGAAGCCTTAAAATTTTATAAGAATCAATTATCTATTCATTTTGTTAGTAATGTAGATGGTGATCATGTTCATGAAGTTTTAAAAACATTAGATCCAGAGACCACTTTATTTGTAGTTGTTTCTAAAACGTTTACAACTCAAGAAACATTAAGTAATGCGACCACTATTAAGAAGTGGTTTTTAAAGCATGGTACGCAAAAAGATATTGCAAAGCACTTTGCTGCAGTATCGACTAATAGCGAAAAAATTGCTGAATTCGGCATTGATGCCGCAAATGTATTCCCGATGTGGGACTGGGTAGGTGGTAGATTCTCATTGTGGAGTGCGGTAGGTTTAACAATTGCTTTGGCGGTTGGTTATGATAATTTTGATGCCTTGTTACAAGGTGCCAATGAAGCCGATATACATTTCAAGGAAACTGAATTTTCAGAGAACATTCCGGTTATAATGGCATTGGTAAGCGTTTGGTATAATAATTTTTATGGTGCAGAGACAGAAGCTATAATTCCGTATGCACAATATTTAAGTAGATTTTCAGCCTACTTACAGCAGGGCATAATGGAAAGTAATGGTAAAAGCGTAGATAGAGCTGGTAATACCGTTGGCTACGAAACAGGAACCATTATTTGGGGAGAACCAGGCACAAATTCTCAGCACGCCTTTTTTCAATTAATTCACCAGGGTACAAAGTTAATACCGACAGACTTTATTGGTTTTAAACATTCCTTACATGGCGATAAAGACCATCATAATAAATTGATGGCAAATTATTTCGCACAGACCGAAGCCTTAATGAATGGTAAAACTAGAGAAGAAGTAGTTGCCGAATTAAAGACTAAAAATTTATCTGCAGCAGAAATTAATAAGCTTGCACCTTTTAAGGTATTTGCTGGCAACAAGCCTACTAATACCATTTTAATAAATAAGCTTACACCGAAAAGTTTGGGGTCTCTAATCGCGTTGTATGAGCATAAAATATTTGTACAAGGGGTGATTTGGAACATATTTAGCTATGATCAATGGGGTGTAGAGTTAGGTAAACAACTTGCAGGTACCATACTCGATGATATTAACAATTCAGAAATTTCTGATCACGATAGTTCTACGATGAGACTTTTGCAATTTTTTAAGAAATAATTCTTAATACTGTAAAGTTCATCTTAAATGGATAACTATTTCATTTTCAATTAAATTGTGTTTG
>JANQUX010000457.1 GCA_030730545.1 Maribacter sp.
GTAACCCCATTACCAGATGCTATTCAGTTAGATTTGATTATAGACAACAATTGCGATGCCACACAGATAGATGTGCTTGTTGATGCACCTATACTGCCAGATGGCACCTATACTATTACTTATGATGTTACTGAATTAGGTTCTAATACCGTGCTAACCACCAATACTATAAATTTTACGGGCGGTACAGCTGCATATCAAATAGATGTAGATGCCTTACCTATTGGTAATTATACCGCTAGTGTTCGAAGCATTCAAAATGATACCACACCCTGCCGATTAGATTTTGAGTTTGAAGAGAGCGAAAATTTCTCAAGAGGCGGCGTACCTGAAGCTCCCGTAGCCGATGCCGACCAAACCTTTTGTTTGAGTGATTTTAGTGAAGCACCCACATTGATGGATATTAATGTTACCGCAGAAGGCGATATCTTATTTTACGATACTGATACAGACACTAATATTCTACCGATTACTACTGTTCTGATAGACGGTGAAGATTATTTTGTAACCAATAGCGACCCACTTACCAATTGCGAAGGTACTGAACGTGTTCAAATAACGGTCAATTTTAGTAATCCTGATGCGCCTACAAGTGATAATAGTACTCCGTTATTCTGTGCAGAAACGAATCCGACATTGTCGAATATTACTGTAAATACAATTGCAGGCAGTTCGGTTTCATGGTTTAGTGCACTCTCTGGCGGTACTGCTTTAGACAATGCTACAATTCTAGTAGATGGTCAAACTTATTTTGCTGCTACCAATAATGGAGGTTGTACAAGCACTGAACGATTAGAAATTACGCCGACCGTAATTACTGTGGCACCATCAGCGTTATCTTCAGATATGTTGTCGGTTTGTGGTTTAGATGACCCTACGGTTGTAGCATTAAGAGCATTAGAAAACGAAACAGAAAATGAAGTATTTTGGTTTATAACCGAAACCGATGGTACGACACTTACAGATGATATCCCTTTAGTACCAGATACTACGTACTACGCCGAAAATTATAATTCCGTTACCGGATGTTCTTCTGCAACGCGTGTTCCTGTAACTGTAGATTTCAGCAACTGTAATCCCGAAAATTATGACTTTTTCATACCCGACGGGTTCTCACCGAATGCAGATGGTAGAAACGATACTTTTTTCATTCCTAATATAGAAACCATATTCCCAAATTTCACTTTAGAGATTTTGAACAGATACGGCACAACGTTATTTACAGGTAACAAAACCAACCCCGCTTGGGACGGTAGAAAAGGATCATCTACGGCACCAAACGGAGTCTATTTCTATATTATCAATTATAACAAAGGCAATTCAGAACCTATTCAAGGTCGCTTATACTTAAACAGATAACCCATGCACAAGAAAATAACAAACACCACTTGGGGCATCTGCATAGTTATGCTTTTGTTCTTTTTAAAAACACAGGCACAGCAAGACCCGCAGTACACACAGTATATGTATAACATGAATGTGGTCAACCCAGCTTACACAACCAATCAACCTGGCATGCTTAATTTTGGTACGCTATACAGAACCCAATGGGAAAATGCCGTGGGTGCACCAAAAACGCTAACCTTTTTCGCGCACACTCCGCTATCGGAAAAAATTGAAATGGGTGCCTCTATTATATCAGATGATATTGGCGATGGTTCGTTGAAAGAGAATAACATTTATGTCGATTTCGCTTATATACTTAAACTAGATGAACAAAGTAACTTAAGCTTAGGTCTAAAAGGTGGCATCACCACGTTCGAGACCAATTTTAACGGATTCAGACTGCCAGAAGTACAAGACGATCCTGCTTTTAATGAGAATATGAATAACACTTTCCCAAATGTGGGTATTGGTGCATTTTATAATCGCGATAAGTTTTACGCAGGTTTGTCAATTCCGAATTTATTGACTTCTAAACATTTAGAAAATAGAGATGGTCTAAACCGTATTGGGTCAGAAGCCATTCACCTTTTTGGTATGGCGGGTTATGTCTTTGACATTAATCCGAACCTGAAATTAAAGCCATCTGTATTAACCAAAATGGTATCGGGTGCACCAATTACTGCAGATGTCTCTTTCAACGCCTTGTTCAATAATCGTTTTGAGGGTGGTGTATCGTATAGGTTAGATGATTCTGTAAATGCCATGTTCAATATTGCGGTTATACCTTCTGTACGAATAGGTTATGCTTACGATTACACCTTGTCTAATTTAGGCGCATTCAACAATGGATCACATGAAATTTTCGTGTTGTTCGACCTAGACCTTTGGGGACTCAAAAAAGGCTATGATAAATCTCCTAGATTCTACTAAAATGAAAAACTTACATATTTATATCATCCTATTTTTAGGAATTTTTCAATCTGCCTGGTCACAAGATTTAAAACGTGCCAACGACCTATTTGAAAAGAAATATTATGCAGATGCCATTGCTTTGTACGAAGCGGCATTACCTAGCAACAAAAGCAGTCTGGTCGTAAAAAACCTGGCAGATAGCTATTACCATACTTTTGATCTAAATGCCTCGGCACGTTGGTATCGCTACCTTATTTCTAATTATGGCGATACGGTTGATGAGCAGTATTATTTTAAGCTGAACCAGTCTTTGAAAGCCATTGGCGAATATGACGAAGCCGCACAGGTATTATTCGATTATTACACCAAAGAAAGCAATTCGGAAAAATTGCAGCAACTAAAAGAAGAAAATATATACCTAGAAAATGTAAAAGCAATTGGTGATCGTTTCGCAATTGCAAATAGTAACCTGAATACTACAACATCAGAATTTGGGGCAATGCAGGTAGGCGATGCTATTTGGTACACCGCGGCACATAAAAAATCTACTTCCAAAACATACCGGTGGAACAATCAGCAATATCTTGATATTTACACACACCCTATAGATCAAGAACAATTGGGCGATAGTATTAGTGTCAGCCTATCGAATAC
>JANQUX010000458.1 GCA_030730545.1 Maribacter sp.
GGAGTGCAGAAAGGCACCAAACACCTCTATGTTACCTACAATACTATGGTGAAATCCTCCAAAACCGATTACACCGGTAATCATAACTATTAGTACAACACGGGTAAGCGAATTCATGGTACTGTTCAACAACCAGGTCAAAAGCCCCATTAGCCATCCGGCAACTACGGCACTTGTTAAAAGTACCCAAGAGTCTGCTTTTGCGACGTGGGTGCCAATTTTTACCATGGTATCCGTTGTAAACAGATGAAGATGGGGTGCAAGAAAGCCGATAAAGACTGCAAAAATAATCCCACCGATAACATTACCTAAAATTACCAACCCCCATACACGTAATAACTCCCAAATGCTGCGCTGACCATTTAACATAGGCAAAGCCAATACCGATGTCTGTTCGGTAAATAATGCAGATTTTCCAAGAATAACCAATATAAATCCGACAGGGTAAACCAGTGCAAAAAGTTTAAAAATGTACGTCGTTTCTATGGTACCGTTCAAAAGATAATAAAGTGCACAGATCATAAAATAACTAAACCCAATTTCTAGTCCGGCAATTAGCGCACTTAAGAACATGGCTTTATTTTTTACTTTGAAAATTTCTTCGCCTTCATGAATAACCCTGCTTAGAATAACATGGTACTCATTACCGCCCTTTATTTTTTCAGATTTTTCTTCCAGTTCTTTCTGATGGTCTTGTTGTTCTTGCTTTTCAGTTTCCATAATTTGATGGTACGTTTTAAAATTGACATTCAATTAATACTTCACTAATTTATTGTAAAATACTAATATAAAGTTGATTACATTAAATTATTAGTTAAAAATTTTGTTTTGAAATTTAGTCCACAGCATAGAATTTATTCCTGGAATTTTTTAAAAGTAGATCATGGGTCGGAATAGTCTTGCTTCTAATAACTTTTTAAATAGCTGTAAAAAAAAAGGCACATCTAAACTGTCTCTGTGCGAAACGCATGCGCGGTTTTATGTTGATTTCCTTAGCTAAAAGAACCTATAACACATAACTATGCAACAAAAACATTAAAGAAATTGATGATGAATTTGTTTCGCAATTCAACTCAGTAGTATGATAAAACACAATATCTTAGTTAATTGAAAAATAGCGCATTACTGCGCTATTTTTTCTATTCGAACGCATGTCGTTGTTCTGCTGTTGAAGGTGCTTGCAGTAATTGGTGAAATGTTTTTATAGTATCAAAATTGCTCGTAATTTCTTCCGATACTGCAATGCCAGAAACTCCTGTTTCTAACAAGCCTTTCACATCTACAGTACTAATACCACCAAAAGCAATTATTGGAATTTCGGTTTTTAAAGCTTCTACTAGTAACGTATACCCATTTAACCCTAAAACCGGACTCGAATATACCTCGTTGGTACCGCCTTTAAACGGACCTAATTTAATATAGTCAACTTCTTTAGTAAGCAATGTTTCCAAATCTTGCATGGTGTTTGCCGTAGCACCGATCATTTGCCAAGTGTATAGCATTTTACGAACCTCTGTAATTAATGTTGTAGTATTAGTCAAAACAACACCATCTGCTTTAATGGCATGTGCAATTTTAAACTGGTTCTCAATGATTAAACGAGTTTGAAAATAAGAAGTGATCTTTCTAGCTTCTTCTGCTATTTTTAAAAACTTCTTTTCCGATACATCTTTTAAACTCAACTGAACCAATTCTATACCCGAAGTACACGCCTTTTGTATATTTTCCAATACCTCTTTTGGTGCATTTTCTTTAGGTATGTAATGTAGTTTAGGGATAATCATGTCCAAATTTTCGGTTATAAATGTTGTGGTGTTTGATTTGGTAAAGTTACGGATGTATTATGGCATATGGTATGACCAGATGTTTTGTTTCAATTTATTCTCAAAAGTTTTGTAACACCTTAATATATTCATTGTCCAAGTTATAGAAACAATACCAGTATGTTCAATTTATTTAAAAAACAAAAGTAAAGGGAAAGTTAAAGGGAAAATAGCAGGAATTCCAAGTGGTACTAATGCTATTGTTTTAGCCTCTGGTCAAGAAGTTATAAACAATGGTTCAAAAGTGGTGCTTTTTGGAAACTAAAACAGCAGCGTGAGCAAGTTTTTTGGAATATTATTTTATACAAAAACGCTAAAAAAAATAAAAGAGTTACAGTAATTTTGTAGTTCACATAATTACAGCATATTGCTAGAGAAAAGAAGACAATTACCACAAGAACACGTTACAGATACAGAAAACTTCATCTATTGTTTAGAAGGGGTCGATGATATTGAAAATGTAAAAATCACCGAAGCACAAGAAAGCTTAGAGCAATTAGCCATAAAATATGGTATTGCCAGTATCTATAAAACATGCGATACTATTGAAGGACTAGAAGACAGCTTAAATGCCCTGGTCTTAGATGATCATCACTTTAAGGATTATGAAATTATCTACTTGGTCATGCATGGTGAAGCCAACAGTATTTGCCTGAATAACTATAATTATACCTTACAAGAAATTGCGGAGCTTTTTGAAGGACGATTAAAAGGAAAGATTCTGCATTTTTCCAATGCAAAAATTCTAGACCTTGACGAAGAAGAGGCGCAATATTTCTTAGATATTACCAATGCAAAAGCAATTTCTGGCTACGGCAATGCCTTTGACGGTGTAAGCAGCGCCAACCTCGATAAAGCATTCTTCAACTTATTTAAAGAAGATGATGATATGTTCGATGTGGTAGAAGAACTGCACCATAGACATTACAATGTCTGTAAATTGCTCGATTTTAGATTGTATTATTAAATTTCTACCTTAAACAAATCATTAACTATTCAATTTAATTTCAATGTCTAGATTACCGTTTGTTTTAAAATTGATAACTCTTATTTATTCCCGATAAAAATTAAATCTATATTCCTATTTTTACCAAAATCAAATAAAAGAATTTA
>JANQUX010000459.1 GCA_030730545.1 Maribacter sp.
CAGACATTCTGGGTTTAAAAATCATTTTACATTACGGTAAAGAAATTGCTTTGACCAAAGTTGGCAACAGCATTAAATTATTTGGCGAAGACTTGATTATTGCACATAAACTTTTAAAAAATAAAATTAGATTAAGCGAATATTTACTGCTAACCGAAGGCTTAACTAATTATTATAAAGAGAATAATTTAAACGATCAGTTCGATTGGGGATCATTAAAGCAAAACTCAACGGAGTATGACCATGTAGGTGAAATAAACTACTCATATATCAACTTAAAACCTTTGGTAGAAGAATAAGTTCTACATTACTTCACAACTGTAAAACGTTCATCATTGATTCTTTTGAGTCAATGGTAACCTTCTATATCCTTTAATTTTGTAATAGAATAATTAAATAAAATTATGAGCTATTTAGATATAAAATCAAAAGACATTACCCCAATCGTTGATGAATTAAACACCTTATTGGCAGATTACAATTTATACTACCAAAACCTTAGAGGTTATCATTGGAATGTTTCTGGAAAGAACTTTTTTGACCTTCACATTAAGTTCGAAGAGTTATATACCGATGCAAGAATAAAGATTGATGAAATCGCTGAGCGAATTTTAACTTTAAGACACAACCCTACAAGCGAATTTTCTAAGTATTTTGAAATGTCTTCTATTAAAGAAACATCTTCTCTTATTGCCGATACCGATATGGTGGATCATATTTTAGATCAGCATGAGATTTTACTAAAGCAAATGAGCAAGGTTGTTAAAAAAGCAGAAGCCGGTGGTGATGAAGGTACAATCGATATGATTGGTGGTTACATTGGCAGCATCGAAAAAGTAAGTTGGATGCTTGACGCCTGGTCGAAAGAATAAAATAATAGTACCCAATACAGTATAAAAAAAGCACCTCTTTTACAGAGGTGCTTTTTGCTTTCAACTAGATTATCATTGCAATCTAATTGTATATTACTTTACTACTTTTCGCATTAAATACAACATACCAAATTTTTTGGCTGCAGAGAATGCTGTCGATACCCAGTTATACGGACTCAAATCTTGCTGTACATCTTGCTTTAACCCTTTTAGTTCTTCTAGAGCAATCTGTCGCTCTAATTTTAGACGCTTTAAATTGTACTCTATCTCATTAAAATTATTATACATATCTCTATTAGTTAAAAAATTTATCCGACAACTTTCTTACCAACATGTTATCTATTCTACCTCTAAAAACATAGGCTAAAATCAATAATACTATAAATAAAGCACCAGCAATTAAACAGGCGCTTACCATACTATTAAGAACATTTGCAAGAAAAACTACTCCCGCAACAGTAATAAATATAAGTGCCAAAAAAGCAAGACCACCAATGACTGCGATTTTCAGCAGCATACCGGTGGTCATTGTTAATTGTTGAAACACTTTTAGCGTATAGTATTCTTGGGTTTTCTTATAGTAAACCTCTCCTACATCAATTGCCTTGTTAGACGTTTCGTTAAGTGATTCAATAACTCCCATTTATACTGTTTTCTGCAGTTTCTTATTTTTCATTTTCAACTCAGCTAACTTTTTCTCTAAAGTTGAAATAACATCATCTGTCTTGTAACTTAAATCAGATACTAAAGATTCTACCCTTGCATCTAAAGTTACTTTTTCATCGGCCATTTTTGACGCTACTCTATTTTTAAGGTCTACTGCGCTTTCAGTAAAATTATCTCTTGTTGCAGCTGCTTGGTCAGCAATTAATCTTCTTGTATTCTCACCTTTATCTGGAGCATAAAGAATTCCTAAAGCTGCACCGATTGCAGAACCTGCAATAATTGCTAATAATGTATTTCCACTATTGTTCATATTGTAATATTTTTAGATTAAACGTTTCTTTTATTCATGATAATGTTTGTATTATCATGCTCTACAAAGTTCTATAATAAAGATTCAACTACTTAACTCAAAACCTTTAAATATTAACGTTAACAATAGTTTAAAAGGGTTAAGAATTATATGAAACGAATTAACACATACCATTGTATACCTCTAAATTTGTACTTATGAAAGAATATAAAACAATGAACCCTTATAATGGTTCTGTAGTCAACACCTATATACAAGATACATCGGCAAATATTACTGCTAAATTGAATAAAGCGCTCGCCATTGAAGTTTCATGGGCACGTACAGAAATTGAAGATAAATGTGAATTACTCAGCAATGTTGCCGAGCTACTAATAGAACGAAAAGAGCAATATGCAGAATTAATGACACAAGAAATGGGGAAACCTTTTTCTCAAGGTATATCTGAAATTGAAAAGTGTGCTTGGGCTTGTGATTTCTATGCACATAATGCAGAAGATCTTTTGGCTGATGAGGTCATAGAAACCGATGCCGATGAGAGTTTTATTAGTTATGATCCCTTAGGTTGCATTCTTGCCGTTATGCCATGGAACTACCCATTTTGGCAAGTAATTCGTTTTGCGGCACCTACATTAACCGCAGGTAATACCGCGTTGCTTAAACATGCACAGAATGTAACGGGTTGCTCACTTGCTATTGAACAATTGTTTTTAGATGCAGGATATCCTCAAGGATGTTTTCAAAGCTTAAAAGCAGGTCATGAAGAAATCGAGAAGCTTATTGCCAATGACGGAATCAAGGCCGTAACCTTAACCGGAAGCGAGAAAGCCGGTAAATCAATAGCAGGTACAGCTGGAAAAAACTTGAAGAAATCTGTTCTTGAACTCGGCGGAAACAATGCTTGTATCGTTTGGGAAGATGCCGATTTAGATGAGCACATCGATACTATGGTAACGGCACGTATGCAGAATACCGGTCAAAGCTGTATTGCAGCTAAGCGCTTTATTGTCTGTGAAGATATATATGACTCTTTTCTCGAAAAATTCACTGCAACAGTGAAGTCCCTAAAAAGTGGTGACCCCATGAA
>JANQUX010000460.1 GCA_030730545.1 Maribacter sp.
CCATGTGAAGAGGCAATGGCGCCAGATTTCACAGGAACGTACGCACAAGTTGATTTTATGGGTAGACCAGGCATTAATACCGTATTAAGTGCAGATGGTCCTATCAAAAATGCTCATAACATGTCTATACCTTCAGAAATGGAAGCAACTTTTCAAGCTGGTTTCGAAGCAAGGTTAGAAGCATATCATGATGTGTATGCAAACATTTTAGGTGCTGATCCAGCTGCGGTAAACTATGAAAACAACATACTTGGTTTAGATGCACCTACATTAACAGGTTATTTAGCTGCCGATGTTTTAGAGGTTGCACCGAACTTGCCAACAACATATTTTAACCCAGGCACAGATTTCGATAATGATGGTAGAATTTTGGTTCCAGATGGTGATGAAGTTGCTTTGACAGGTAGAACTCCGCAAGATGATGTTATTGATGTGTCATTAATATTATTGTTTGGTGGTATGGAAGGTGATCGTTTTAGCGGTCAAGATACTGATGGCGATGGCATGGCAGATTTACCAAGATTAACTTCAGATGGCGTTGGGCAAACCGCTACTGTAGGTACTACGTTCCCATACTTGGGAGCACCTGAATAAAAAGTTGCCTTCACCTTATCTATTTATAGTGGTAGATAAGACTGGCACAACCCTAAATTGTTTATGAAAGAGAAGGGAAAGGGGAGTTGAAAAACTCCCCTTATTTTAAACGATCCACAAAAAAACAACCTTATGAAATTAATACAGCTTTTAATAGTAATGATACTGGTATCATCATGTGGTACCAAAAATCAGGACGCAATTGCACATAAAAAAGATTACGACAAATTTTTAGTTTCCAACGAGATTAAAACCACATCAAAGTATTTTGACCTTTGGAATTCTAAAATTAGGCCAGACAGTATGCAACTAACCAGTTTTGGTGTTGTTGGCGGTGAGTACAATAGGTACTTTCAACAAACTGGCGATATTGAATTTTTAAAGAAAGCAGAAAAGAGTTTAAAAAAGGCAGTTGATATTGCAAATACTGGAAAGCCTGGTTTTTATAGATCTCTAGCTAGAAATTATATATCTCAACATCGCTTTAAAGAAGCATTGAAATTAGCAGATTCAGCAGCGACTATTGGCTGAGATAAAAATGAAATACATAGCTTGTATTTCGATGTGCATATGGAGCTAGGTAATTACACTTTGGCAGAGCAGTATTTAGATAGCTTAAAGAATATGTCTGATTTCGGCTATATGATTCGCATTGCAAAATGGAACGATTATAAAGGAGATTTAGATACGACCATAAATTTTATGGAAAAGGCTAGAACAAAAGCCGAATTATCTAAAAACAAAGATTTAATGCTGTGGAGTTATACCAATTTAGGAGATTATTATGGTCATGCCGGTAGAATTCAAGATTCTTACAGCCACTATATAAAGGCATTAGAAATCGATCCTAATAATGCATATGCCAAAAAAGGAATCGCATGGATCGTTTTTTCTAACGATAAGAACGGGGTCGAAGCAATTCGAATTTTAGACTCGGTGACCAAAACCTACAACGCTCCAGATTATTTCTTGTTAAAGGCTGAAATTGCTGACTACATGGGCGATGACATGGTAAGAACCAAAAATTTAGACGAGTATTTTACCCGGGTAAAGAATACAGCTTATGGCGTTATGTACAATGCATATAACCTAGGGTTGTATATAGGGGAGACCAAACAATATGATAGTGCTTTATTATTGGCACAGCGGGAAGTAGCTAATAGACCAACGCCAGAATCGTACAGTTGGTTGGGGTATAGTCTACTAAAAAACGGAGATAAAGAAAAAGCACTTGATGTTATGGGTACCTATGTATATGGTAAAACTTTCGAGCCTGCTTTACTTTTTCAAGCTGCAGAGGTATATAAGGCAAATGGCAAAAATGAAAGAGTTAAAGAACTAAAAGGAGAATTAATAGGGGCTATTTATGAATTAGGCCCGAGTATGGAAAAGCAAGTCCATGATTTGTAATTGATTGCCCAATTATATTCATTTCATGTTTGTTTTAGGTTGGATTGTTTTTTTTTCAATGCCACGATGTAAAGTCGTGGCGTTGTTATTATTACGTATTTCATCGAAAATTTGGTTTTTTTTAACAGGCGTATAGATGAAATGTATATATTTATCGACCAAATACATTTAAAATGCCCCAGCATCTTAAATAATGAACTAAAAGTAACCACGTAAACCAAACAGTATTATGGAATATCTACTCTTTACATTATGGATTAGCTTAATGATTTTAATGGTTGGCAAAACAATATTTGCCTATAGGTCTCTACAGAAAACATTAGACCGTACCAATAAGGCTAACTAAATCAATTTTCTAAGTAACACAGGTAGTAATAACAAGTCTAATATTAAGGCTGTTACCAAGGTTACGCTTATAATCAAGCCAATAGTTACGCTAGGTTGATGAATAGAAAATAACATCACCATAAATCCGAAGAAAAGAATAATAGTCGTAATGACCAATGCTCTTCCTGTTTGCGCAAAAGTCTTTTCGAGAGCAGCCTCTTTATCCAATCCTTGGCTAATCCCTAATTTATATTTCCCTAAAAAGTGAATAGTGTCATCAACGGCAATACCGAAGACGATGGCAAAAACTACTGAGAGTGAAGCTTCAAGTGGTATCCCTAAAAAACCTAGCATGCCACCGGCAAATAATATAGGTAATACGTTTGGTACCAGCGAAATCAGAAATATTTTAATATCCCGAAACACAAAAGCCATAATTACTCCGATCAGCAGTAATCCGTAAAGCAATCCTTCTAATAAACTACTTCTAATATATTCAGAGTTTTTATCGAGCAAAATGCTCTTGCCCGTTACTTTAATAGAAACAAGAGAAGTGTCTAATTGCGTTTTTGCAAACTCATCTATATCGCTATAAACCACTT
>JANQUX010000461.1 GCA_030730545.1 Maribacter sp.
ATTGGGAGCTACTGTAAGTCAAATCTCATATCGACTTACAGTAGATTTTCTAAAATTGGTAGGTATAGCAATATTGGTTTCATTGCCAATAGGTTGGTTTGTTATGAATAAGTGGTTAGAAGATTTCTCGTACCGCATTGAAATCGGTGTCGGCATTTTCGCTTTGGCAGCAGTATTAGCAATAGTTGTAGCTATTGTCACGGTTAGTTATCAAAGTATAAAAGCGGCAGTTGTGAATCCCGTAAAGAGTTTACGTTCAGAATAGCCATTTTATAGGTGGCGATTAGTCGTTTTAGGTTGATACTTGGGGTAGTGTAACATTCTGATTTTTAATCGGTCTTTGTAAATATATTGTACATCTTTTGTCAAAATATTTTACACTCGGCATATCGGTTTTTATTTTAAATATTTGATAATCAGTATTTTGATAGTGTGGCACGAATTTAGACTTAAGTTTTACGTCATCAATCAACAATCAATTTTTAGCATAAGCTAATCATCAATCAAAAAACGAACAATCATGTTTAAAAACTATTTGAAAATAGCTTGGCGAAATCTCTTAAAGAACAAGGGATATACGTTTATCAATGTTGGCGGACTAGCATTAGGTATGGCAGTAACCTTAATCATAGGGTTATGGATACAAGATGAGCTTTCGTACAATCGCTATTTTAAAAAT
The DNA here is from genome assembly GCA_030730545.1 of Maribacter sp. GTDB lineage: Bacteria > Bacteroidota > Bacteroidia > Flavobacteriales > Flavobacteriaceae > Maribacter. Next base: position 680 of record JANQUX010000461.1, read on the forward strand.
AAAGATAGTCTTGCCCAGGTCTTTCAATCACAAACTTTTAATGGAGAAACAGGTACAGGACCTGCAATACCTAGACCATTAGAAAAAGGCTTGCGAGACGGTTATGGCGACAATTTTAAGCATCTTATTATGTGCTCTTGGACTAATGATCACTATCTAAAATATGGTGAAAAAAATATATCTAGACCTGGCAATTATATGCAAAAAGCTGGTCTAGAAATGTTTGGCTTAAACATTATAAAAGGAGAAAAAGACGGGTTAAGAGAAATTAATTCTATCATGCTTTCTGAATCTACGGCAGATGCTCTTTTTGGTAATGAAGACCCTATTGGCAAAATAATTACGGTAAGTAATGAACATAAGATGAATGTAAGTGCTGTGTATAGCGATATACCGGTAAACAATTCTTTTAATGATACCGATTTTGTAATTCCGTGGGAAAAGTATTTAGCCAATAATGAATGGATACGAAATGCAGAAGATCAATGGGGTAACAATTCATTTCAGATGTTTGTACAATTGGCAGATAATGTAACTTTTGATAAAGTAAATAGTACGATCAAGAATGTAAAGAAAGACCTAAATGAAGATACAGCGCAATTCAACCCTCAGATATTTCTTTTCCCGATGGAGGAGTGGTATTTACGTGGCAATTTTGAAAATGGAAAACAAGTAGGAGGTCGAATTAAGTATGTTTGGCTTTTTGGTATTATCGGGGCTTTTGTACTGCTTTTGGCATGTATAAATTTCATGAATTTAAGTACCGCAAGGTCAGAGAAAAGAGGTAAAGAAGTAGGTATAAGAAAATCAATAGGATCACAAAGAGGACAGTTAATTTATCAGTTTTTAAGTGAATCTTTTATAGTTGTATTATTTGCTTTCGTAGTTGCTATTTTACTAGTACTACTCTCATTAAACGGCTTCAATGAACTTTCTAAAAAAGAGATTGTATTTCCTTGGGGTAATGGAGTTTTTTGGGGAGTTTCATTGCTATTCATTTTGTTTACATCATTGTTGGCAGGTAGTTATCCGGCATTATATCTTTCATCCTTTAAGCCAGTAGATGTTTTAAAAGGCACCTTTAAAACAGGAAAATATGCGGGTTTGCCAAGAAAAATATTGGTTGTGGTTCAGTTTACGGTTTCCGTGGCATTTATTATTGGTACTGTAATAGTTATGCAACAAATCAACTTTGCTAAAAATAGACCTGTAGGGTACGATAAAGAAGGTTTAATTCAGGTGCCGACATTCAGTCAAGATTTTGTTGGTAAGTATGATTTAATGCGAACTGAATTTTTGGGGTCAGGGGCAGTGGTAGAAATGTCAACATCTAGTAGTCCAACAACTCAAATATGGTCCAATAGAGGTGGTTTTACTTGGGAAGGAAAGCCAGAAGGTTTTCAAGAAGATCTAGCTTGGACAGAAGTGTCTCCAGAATACGCAAAATCGCTAAATATGAAAATAGTAGAAGGAAGAGATTTCTCTAGAGATTTTGCTACAGATTCTTTGGGGGTGTTAATAAATGAAACTGCTAAGAAATATTTGGGAATGGAGAATCCGGTAGGTCAGTTATTAAGAGATGATAATGAGGAAGACCCTAATCCACCATTAAAAATAATAGGTGTTGTACAAGATATGATTACCCAATCACCCTATGAACCAGTAAAACAAGGAGTATATGTGTATGATAGAAATGACAATGCTAGTTATTATAACATGAGGTTGAACCCTAACCAAAGTGCTACCCAGAACATAGCTACCATACAAAATGTATTTAAAGAGCACTTTCCAGATATCCCATTTGAGTATGATTTTGTTGATGGGGAATATGGAGAAAAATTTGCATCTGAAGAACGTATTGGAACACTCTCTGGGGTATTTACAGCACTTGCAATATTAATAAGTTGTTTGGGCTTATTTGGCTTAACGTCATTTGTGGCAGAGCAGCGAAAGAAAGAAATAGGGGTAAGAAAAGTTTTGGGAGCCTCTATTTTTAATGTATGGAATATGTTGTCTAAAGACTTTTTAAAATTGGTGATTATCTCTTGTTTCATAGCGGTGCCCATTGCTTATTTTGTAATGAACGGTTGGCTACAAGAGTACCCATATAGAGTAATTCTAAAATGGTGGATTTTCGCGATAGCCATAGTAGGTGCTATGTTTGTGACCCTTCTAACCGTTAGCTTTCAAGCTATAAAAGCAGCAAAAGCGAATCCTGTAAAAAGTTTGAGAACCGAGTAA
>JANQUX010000462.1 GCA_030730545.1 Maribacter sp.
ATAATATCTTTACCTTCCGCTCTTAATTCACGGGCCTTTGCGGCCATTTCCAAAGTAGCTGACGGTGTAACGCTGTTAATTCTGTCCGAAAGTTGATTGCTCATGGGTGCTCTTAATTTCTAGTATTGTAAAGTAGGCTCTTTGCCTAGCTCTTTTAAATGTTTGAAGTGCGAAATTATAGCTTTTCTAGTAGTTTTATACTCGTGATATGGTAAATTAAATTCCTGTGCCGTCTGTTTCACAATTTTCGAAATTTTTGTGTAATGTACATGACTTATGTTAGGAAAGATGTGGTGTTCCACTTGATGGTTTAATCCACCGGTAAACCAATTCACAATTTTGTTTTTGGTGCCAAAATTTACAGTAGTAAACAATTGATGAATAGCCCAAGTATTTTTCATCGTACCTGATTCATCTGGTAACGGAGTGTCTGCATGATCAACAATATGTGCTAGTTGAAAAACCATACTTAATATTACCCCTGCAACATAATGCATCAAAAAGAATCCGATTAATATTTTCCACCATGCGATATCTAAAATCAACATCGGTAGAACAACCCAAATAGTAATGTATAATAATTTTGTTACGATCAAGGTGCTCCAATTCATCGTGGCACTAGGTAATTTACCGTATGACAATTTACGCTTTGTATACCTGTACATTTGCTGAAAATCGGTAGTAATAGCCCAGTTGAAGGTTAAAAGTCCGTAAAGTAACACAGAATAAAAGTGTTGAAACTTATGGTGTTTTTTCCATTCTGCATGTTTCGAAAAACGCAAAATTCTACCCGCTTCCATGTCTTCATCATGTTCATGAATGTTGGTATAAGTATGGTGAAGCACATTGTGCTGTACCTGCCAATTATAAACATTACCAGCAAGAATGTAGATGCTACTGCCCATTAATTTGTTTACCCATTTTTTATTGGAATACGCACCGTGGTTACCATCATGCATAACATTCATGCCAACACCTGCCATACCAACACCCATAACGATAGTTAAAATGATATTGGCCCAATTTGGTAGACCTAAGGTTAGTATTAGAAAATAAGGTGCAAGAAATAAGGTGAACATCACTAACGTTTTAACGTGTAATCTCCAGTTTCCTGTTTTCTTTAATTTATTAGTTTTGAAATAATCATTAACTCTGCTGTTCAATGTTTTAAAAAACTTTGCAGAATCAGTTCTTGGAAAACGAATGGTATCTTGTGCCATAATTTGGTAATCTTTTACTTAGTACTATGTAATTGAATCTATAATTTTTTGATAGCTTAATTAAAAGCTAAATCTTTGCATCAGTGAATATACTAATATTATCTACTTACAAATATAAGCATGACTGTTGAAATCATATTTGAAAATTTTCCCAATTTATCTGAAAATCAGAAACAAAATTTTAGAAAATTAGAGGAATTGTATAAAGATTGGAATCAAAAAATAAATGTGGTTTCAAGAAAAGACATAGATGAACTTTATTTAAGACATGTTTTGCATTCATTGGGAATTGCAAAATTTATAACTTTTAAAGATGGTTCATCGATATTAGATGTTGGCACCGGCGGTGGTTTTCCTGGAATACCATTAGCTATTATGTTTCCTGAAGTTCATTTTACTTTAGTGGATTCTATCGGTAAAAAGATCAAAGTAGTGAACGAGGTGGTCGAAGGTTTACAACTAACCAATGTTACTACTATAAATGCTCGTGTAGAGGAGATACCTGGTAAATTCGATTTTATCGTCAGTAGAGCTGTGGCGGCGATGCCAACTTTTGTACATTGGATAAAAGGAAAAATAAAAAAGGAATCAGCACACACGGTAAGAAACGGAATACTGTATTTAAAAGGCGGAGATCTGAATGACGAGTTAAAAGACTATAGAACCGCAGAGGTCTATAATTTGACCGATTACTTCAAAGAAGATTTCTTCGAGACGAAGAAAATGGTTTATCTGCCGCTTAAATATAAAGGTTGAGCGTAAGTATTAAAGAAGAAATGAACTGTAATATGCCTTCTTGTATTTACGGGCAAATTCTTTTAAATAATTCCATGCGTGAATCTGAATGCAGGTCATATGTAATCTTAAGTTATTGACTGTCATAAGCAATTGATTTTAAGTGAAGTACAAATTTCGGTAAATTACCTTGAGTTTACAATTAATTAACGTTAAATTTACATTGATATTGTATTGAAGACGTGTTAATGTTTCTTAAATAATAAAAAAGCCCCATAAACAAATTTCTTTATGGGGCTTTTTAGTATCGTTTACATATTATTATTATTCACTCCAAGGTGGCACGACACCGTTTGACCTGGCATACGCTATAAGCTGACCTTTGTGCTCACCGTTATGCTCCATAATCGCTAATAATCCGCCTAGTTTATTCGATTTCATAAATCCGAAATCAACTTCGTCATTAAGGTTGATATCTTCAACCTTGGTAATATTTTCTAAAACGAACTCGTTAGATTTTTTAAGAGCTGCAATGATATTTTCTTTACCGGTAATTTTACCTAAGTTCATTACGTCTACATCTTCTGGTGGAGCAAATCCTAATTTAGAAGCTAAAAAGTAATTTCCTCCTGCAACGTGTAAAAGGGCTTCGCCAACAGAGCTGATACCTTCTGCTGGTCTCCAATCATATTTTTCTTCAGGAAAAGCCTCTGCAAGTTGAATTACTTGATGTTGGTTTCCGGTTAAAACACCTTTGATTGTGTTCTGTGTCAGTTCTTCTTGCGCATAAGAAAAGCATCCTGCAAATAAGAATGCTACGAGTAATAACTTTTTCATAATTAGTTTGTTATGGTTGTTGAAAGTAATGTGTAATACACGTAATGTAAACTAAAATAAGGGTTATGTCAAAAAAAAGGCTGAATTTGAATTCAGCCTTTAAAGTCGTTTTTATCCTAAAAACGGATACCTGTAATCTACAGGAGTGACAAAAGTTTCCTTAATTAATCTTGGAGAAACCCAACGTAAAAGGTTTTGAGCTGATCCAGCCTTATCGTTTGTTCCAGAAGCTCTTGCTCCACCGAAAGGTTGTTGGCCAACTACAGCACCTGTAGGCTTATCATTGATATAGAAGTTACCGGCACAATTTTGTAATGCCTTTGTAGCTTCGTCAATAGCATATCTATCTTGAGAAAGTACAGCGCCTGTAAGTGCGTACTCAGAAGTACCATCAATTAATTGTAATGTTTCGCTCCAATCTTTATCATCGTAAACGTAAATAGTCACTACAGGACCGAACAATTCAGTTTCCATAGTAGTGTATTTTGGGTCTGTAGTTAAAATAACGGTCGGCTCAATAAAGTATCCTTTAGATTTATCAAAAAAACCACCTGCATATATTTCAGCATTTTTGTCTTCTTTGGCTTGTGTAATATACTTCGCCAATTTATCAAAAGAGCCTTCGTGTATAACGGCAGTAATAAAATTACTCATGTCTTCAGGAGAACCAGGTTTGTTAAAAGAAGCGATATCGGCCTTAACATATTCTAAAATCTCTTTAGAAGTAGATTTCGGTAAATATACTCTCGAAGCTGCGCTACATTTTTGACCTTGAAATTCAAATGCACCCCTTGAAATAGCCGTGGCTACTTGTTTAGGATTGGCGGTTGGGTGTGCTAAAATAAAATCTTTACCACCAGTTTCACCAACTATTTTTGGGTATGTTTTATAGGTATGAATGTTATTTCCTATTTGCTTCCAAAGTTCTTTGAATACATGCGTAGAACCTGTAAAGTGAATACCAGCAAAGTCTGGGCTAGCCAATAATGTTTCGGTAATCATAACTGGGTCACCATAAACAACATTGATAACTCCGTCAGGTAAACCAGCTTCTTTAAAAACATCTACAATAACTTTTGCAGAGAAAATTTGAGAATCACTCGGTTTCCATACAACAACGTTCCCCATCATAGCTGCACTTGCAGGTAGATTACCGGCAATGGCGGTAAAGTTGAAAGGAGTAATTGCGTAAACAAATCCTTCTAGAGGGCGATATTCTACTCTGTTCCAAATACCTTCGGCAGAATCTGGTTGCTCTGCATAAATTTGAGACATGTACTCTACGTTAAAACGTAAAAAGTCAATTAACTCGCAAGCGGCATCTATTTCTGCTTGGTGAATATTTTTAGATTGTGCGATCATTGTCGCCGCATTAATCTTCGCACGGTAAGGACCTGCAAGTAGCTCAGCAGCTTTCAAGAATATAGCTGCGCGTTGTTCCCAAGTTAAGTTGGCCCATGCAGTTCTAGATGACAAACAGTTGTCAATCGCTGATTGTACATTTTCTTTAGTAGCCGTATGGTAGGTACCAACAATATGTTTGTGGTCATGTGGAGGAGACATTGGCTTAGTATTGCCTGTACGTACCTCTTCACATCCAATGTACATAGGTACATCTATCTTGTTATTAAAATATGCCTTGTATTGTTCCAAAACCGCTTCTCTTTCTGGAGACCCAGGAGCATAGCTTTTAATTGGTTCGTTGAATGCTGTAGGAACTTGAAAAAATCCTTTACCCATTGTCAAAATTTTTAAATTAAAAAGTTGACCAAAGGTACTAAAAGGGTGCTGTACTAAAAACTATAAAAGACTTTAGTTAAGTGCGAAAGGTGCGCTAAATTTAAAAGTAGGAATATATACTCTGAATTTTTGAGCATTGTCCATATTTACCATATTATAATGACCTTTCATTGCGCCTATTGGTGACTTAAGCAAGCAACCAGAATTGTATGTATGAGATTCGCCGGGCTGAATTACCGGTTTTTTACCAATAACACCTTCGCCGTCTAAGGTTTCCATATCATTCAAAGAATCATATATTTTCCAATGACGAGAGGTTAGTTGAACAGCATCTTTACTTTGGTTCTCAATGGTAATCGTATACCCAAAAGCATAATGCATTTTGTAGTTTTTAAAGAACGTGCCTTCAAAAGTAGTTTGAACCGAAATTTTAATGCCTTTAGTAACCTGTGTTATCATCATATTTAATATGTAAATACGCTTGCAGCGATTAATATGGTTATTGCTATAATTCCTAAAATAACAAATAATGTATTAAGGAAAAAATACTTTATAACCGTTTTAACTCTTCCTTGTTGATAGAAATTCCGCATTGCTTTGTAAAGGTAAATAGCGAATATTAAAATAAAGAATCCTTCGCTATTAATATTGAACACTGCGTTGATCAAATTACTAACAATGAGCAAGATAAATAATAAGGACTGGTTGTGGAAACTAAAGATTAAATGATCGGTATAAGTGTATTTTTTTCTGATATAGACCATCCAAATGAAAATAGAAAAGAACGGAAGAAAGAAAAATGTGGTGAATGGTAGTTTTGATATTAAAGAATTTACGAAAGTTCCTGGTCGTTTTTCAATGTCAACAAAGCTGTTCGCTAAGTTAAAGGCCATTTCATTTTCTCGGTTTTCAGGTATTTCAAATTTTGTTACACCTTGTTCAAAAAAGTAAATGGTGTCATGTTTAATTATGGAGTTGAAAAAGTCTATTTTTCCTAAAAATCGACGAGTAAGATCTTCTGTATTAATTTCTTTAAAGTATGCCTTAGGATTTTTTAAAATGGTAGAATCTTTATCGCTAATTCGGTTCTTGAAAAACCTGTTAATCTGAAGCGAGTCCATTTGAGTTAAGGCTAGCTGTTTTTCTTCTTCATTGTCAAATTCTATTTTTTCGAATTCTTTGTTCAGGTCAAATATTGGTTTTTGGTTGTTGTACCCATATTTGTTGAAAGACTCAAATTTGCTGTTAAAACTAATAATCAAGAAATAGATTATAGATAAACTTAATAAAAAACGAAAGGGGTTGGTGTATGATAGGCGCTTGCCTGAAATGTATTCTCTTGTTATTTTACCGGGCTTTAAAAGTAAAGCGGTTAAGGTTTTTAATAATTTAGAGTCATATGAAAAATAATTGGCGAGAAACTCTTCGAAAAAATCTAAAAGAGAAAGTTTCTTAGTGCTATTAGCCTGAGAGCAATTAGGGCAAAATTTGTCGCTTAGCTCTAACGGATGACCGCAATTAAGGCAGTCTACTCCTCTGTATTTTAGTTTAAATCTTCCTGCTGGTTGAATGGCTGGTTTGTTCTCCATAAATTAATGAAAAACGTAAATATACAGCTAGTTGGTGATATTTCTAGAATTGGCAGAGCCAATACCGATTATACTATCATACATATCGCCAAAGTTGCGATAGTATACTAGTACTAGGTAATTATTTTCTGTAAAATGGAAGTTACCCCCGACCTCGTTTAATTTTATTTTGTCTCCGCCTTTCACGGCATATTTATAGTTGTAAAACCCTTGTTTCATTTTTAGAGTGGCTTCTAGCATACCATTCTTTTCATTGTAAACCATTTTATTTTCGTCGGTAAGGGCGTAATTATTGAATTTGCCGAAGACGTAAACATCATCAAGAGCTATATATTCGGTGTAGGGTAGGCTAAAATATACGTTGGTATATTCTGCTTCTCTAGAAGCATTGTCGCCCTGTAAAGTTCTGATTACGAAATCTCCGTTAATGTCAGGGAAATAGGTGTATGGCTTGTCGTTTCTGAAATCATCAGAAAATAAATAATGATTGTATAAGTCGGTAAGGTCGATGCTAGAAATTTGCGAGCTTGGTGCTCTTAAGTCACTAGTGTCGAATAATAAAAATTCATTACCACCATAAAATGCAGTTTCTTGATCATATTTATAGACTAGTTCGTCGCCTAAAGTGTATTGTGGTGCTACATTGGTAATGGCAGTAGGCCAATAGTGATTTTGAAGTATCGCAACCTTAACCTCTTTTTTTGGGTTTATTAACCGTAACGAACCAGAGGTAATACTGAATTGTACTACTTGCTTTTCGTTAATAAAATTAAAATCTCTAGAGCGTTTTATAGCAGTAGATACCTTTACAATATCTTTATATACTACGAATCTTCTCGAAAATTGAAGGTCATTATAACTGTTGTAAACTTCTAAAAGATAATTTCCGCTAACTTTTAAGCGAACATTATCATTAGGTATGGTCAGTTGATAATTAGAGTACGACTGCAGTGTGCTATAACTATTCTCGTAATTGGTAATTCTTTGGTTGTCAACGCCGTCTAAATATTGAGATTTCAACAATGTAGAGGGTGTCCAATCATAATCGCAATGAATTACTTTGTAGTAATAGTCTTGTTCATTGGCTAGAATATCATCGAACTCTAAATAAATAGGTTCGCCAATTTTAATTACAGGAAACTGATCTTCTGTGGGACCTTTAAAAACGATTGATTTTATGTTGTTTGGCGGATTTGCTTCTAATTGTACCTGGGCAACTATGTTTTGCAAAAATAATAGACAAATAAAATGTTTAATGAAAATTCGCATTGACCCAGTAATTTTTAAGTAAAGGTAAACAAAAACGATGCCTAAAAAATATAGCTCGTTCTAATGACTAAATTATGGGTTAATAATTATGAAAACGAAGTTTTTGTACTTAAATTTGCTCAAATTTTGATAACCTAAAGGTCTATACGCACATGTCAAAAGACATTCGAATTAAAAAAGGGCTCAACATTAATCTTGTGGGCGCCGCAGAACAGACTAATTCAAAAGCTGTTTCAAGTAATGTTTATGCTATACAGTTAAGTGATTTTCACGGAATTACTCCAAAAATGATGGTAAAGCAAGGCGCCGAAGTGAAAGCGGGAGAGCCTTTGTTCTATAACAAAAACATGGAAAGCATGCTTTTTGTTTCACCAGTAAGCGGTGAGCTTATAGAAATCGAAAGAGGAGATAGAAGACGTATTTTGACCTTAAGGATATTAGCAGACAAAACACAAGAGCCATTTACAGGGGCTACTATAGATGTTGAAAAATCATCTAAAGAACAGTTGAAAGCTCTTTTGTTGAAAAGTGGCTGTTGGCCATTTATCAAGCAGAGACCTTATGATGTAGTGGCTAATCCTGATACAACACCTAAATCTATTTTTATTTCTGGGTATTCAAGTGGGCCGTTGCAAGCAGATTTGGATTATATATTACAGGGTAAAGAAAAAGAACTACAAGCTGCAATTACTGCATTAGGTAAATTAACCCCAGGTAAAGTTCATGTATCTGTTGGATCTAGTAAATCGCCATTGTCTTCAATGACTGGTGTTGAGTTGCATAATGTATCTGGTCCACATCCTGCAGGGTTAGTAGGTACACAAATCAATAAATTAGATCCTATTAATAAAGGAGAATTGGTTTGGACGGTAACTCCGCAAGATTTAATTATTATCGGTGAATATTTGCTTACAGGTAAGTTCAATGCAGAGCGCGTTATCGCACTTGCGGGTTCATCTGTAAAAGCACCTAAATATTACACAACTAAAATAGGGGCAGAGATTTCTACCTTTTTATACGCTAGTGGTGTAAACGAAGAAAACTTCAGAGTCATCAATGGAGATGTACTTACAGGTTCTAAAAGTAGACCAGATGGTTATTTAGGATATTATAATAATACGGTTACGGTTATTCCAGAAGGAGACGATTATGAATTGTTCGGATGGAATAAGCCGGTTTTCAATAAAATATCGGCTACAAGAGCATTGACGTTCTCTTGGATGCAGCCAAATAAGAAATATGAATTAGATACCAATACTAACGGTGAGCATAGAGCTTTCGTGGTAACTGGGCAATATGAAGAGGTTTTTCCGATGGATATTTTTCCAATGCAACTGTTAAAAGCTTGTATGGTACAAGACTTGGATGAGATGGAGCAGTTAGGTTTGTACGAGGTAGCTCCTGAAGATTTTTCGTTAACTGAGTTTATATGTATTTCTAAGCAGCCACACCAAAAAATTATTCGTGAGGGCTTAGATTTATTGCAAAAAGAAATAGGATAAGAAATGAGTTTAAAAAGCAAATTACACGAACTTAAGCTAAAGTATCAGGGTAAGAAAATGGCTCCTGCCTTTAATGCCTTTCATACTTTTTTGTTTTCGCCAGATGAGACTACCCATGCAGGTGGCACACATGTAAAATCGGCAGATGATTTAAAACGTACAATGAACACAGTAATAATGGCACTGATTCCAGTGTTAATATTCTCAATGTTCAACGCGGGTTATCAGCATTTTTCTGCTATAAATGGTTTTCCGGCAGATTTCTCTTTAATGAACGATTTCCTTACTTGGGACAATTTCTGGATCGGTATTATTAAGGTATTGCCATTAGTTGTTGTTTCTTATGGTGTCGGTCTTATAGTAGAATTTATTTTTGCTGTCATAAAAGGTCACGAAGTAGAAGAAGGATATTTAGTTACTGGTATGTTAGTGCCGCTAATTGTACCAATAGATACTCCGCTTTGGATGTTGGCAGTAGCCGTAGTTTTCGGTGTTGTTATTGGTAAAGAGGTTTTTGGTGGTACAGGTATGAATATTCTTAATCCGGCATTAACAATTAGAGCATTCTTGTTCTTTGCTTATCCTACATGGATGAGTGGTGATAAAGTTTGGGTTTACGGTGCTCGTGAGCGTTCAGAAGAAATTCTTGCAGGGGCAAATGTTGATGCGATATCAGGTGAAACTATATTAGGATACTTAGCGCAGAATAAAGGAGCTGAAATGACATATTCTGTTTCAGATATGTTCTTCGGTTTTATACCAGGTTCTGTAGGTGAAACATCTGCATTTTTAATCTTATTAGGTGGTTTATTTTTGATATTCACAAAAATTGCTAGCTGGAGAATAATGGTAAGTGCTGTTATTGGTTCATTGGTAATGGGCTTAATATTCAATCAAGTCGTAGATTTTGGTTGGGTAGGCGAATCAAGTAAGTTTTACGGATTGATGAGTTTCGATTTCTGGAAACATTTAATCGTAGGTGGTTTGGCATTCGGTATTGTCTATATGGCAACAGATCCTGTAACTGGTTCACAAACTAATAAAGGAAAGTGGTATTATGGTTTCTTTATAGGTTTCATTTCTGTAATGATCCGTGTGTTTAACCCTGCATACCCAGAAGGTGTCTTCTTGGCTATCCTTTTAATGAACGTATTTGCTCCAACAATCGATCATTATGTAGTTAGGGGTAATATTAAAAGAAGAATGAACAGATTAAAAAATGCTACTATCTACCCAAAAGATTCAGATGGTAAGGCAAAAGAACTTAAAGCTGAAACAGTTTAATTATGGCACAAAAAACAGATAGTAACGTTTATACAGTAGTTTTTGCTGCTGTTATGGTTGTGGTAGTTGGGTCAATACTTGCGTTTTTGGCTTCAGCATTACGCCCTAATATTAAGGAAAACGAGCGTTTTGAAAAACAGCAGAATATTCTTTACGCCATGGGTGTTAACGAAAATGGTGATGATGCCGGTAGTGTAAACTTTATACCTACAGATGTAGTAGAAGATGAGTTTGCAAGTTATATCAAAGAGCAATTGGTTATTCAAGGAGATAAGATTACTGAAGATAACGAAGCATATTTGATTGATTTAAAAAAGCAACTGGCTAATATTAAAAAAGGAGAGCCTTATAAATTGCCAGTTTTTCTCGGTGAGAAAGATGGTAAGAAATTTTATATCATTCCTATGTACGGTAAAGGTCTTTGGGATGCTATTTGGGGTTTTATCGCTTTAGATGATACCATGACTGTTCAAGGTGTTTATTTTGATCATAAAGGGGAAACTCCTGGTTTAGGTGCTAACATTAAAATGCGTTATTTCATGGACGATTTTAAGGGAGAAACTATTTTAAATGGAACTCAGTATGCAGGTATAGCAGTAGCCAAAGGGAACAATGACCCATTGAATAATACTAAAGATGATAATGAAGTAGATGCCTTGGCTGGTGCTACTATTACCGGTAACGGTGTTTCTGCTATGATTAGCGAAACTGTCAAATTATACAAACCTTATTTAGAAACAATTAGAGCAAAGTAACATGGCACTACTATCAAAAAAAGATACAAATCTTATTACTGATCCACTTGCGGACAACAACCCTATTACTATTCAGGTATTAGGTATTTGTTCGGCATTGGCAATTACAGCAGAGCTAAAGGCGTCTTTGGTAATGGCTATTTCTGTAATGTTCGTATTAGGTGCAGGTAACGTAGTTATCTCATTGATGAGAAATATCATTCCATCGAAAATTAGAATCATTGTTCAGTTAATCGTAGTTGCTACATTGGTTATTATAGTGGATCAAGTACTTAAGGCATATGCTTATGAATTAAGTAAAACCTTGGCTGTATTCGTGGGTCTAATTATTACAAACTGTATAATTATGGGTCGTTTTGAAGCTTTTGCTTTGGCTAACGGACCATGGCGTTCATTTTTAGATGGTATTGGTAACTCTTTAGGTTACGGTGTTATTTTGGTTATCGTAGGGTTCTTTAGAGAACTTTTAGGTTCAGGAACACTTTTTGGTTTTCCGGTCTTAGGTGATCCAATAATGAAAACAGGGTTGTATGCTACAGGATATGAGAATAATGGTTTTATGATTATTCCACCGGCAGCATTAATTGTAGTTGGTATCATTATTTGGGTACAACGTTCAAGAAATCCTGCGTTAGTAGAAGAGAATTAAACAGACATTTAAGTAGAAATTATGTTAGAACATGTAGAATTATTTTTTAAGTCCATCTTTATCGATAACATGGTGTTTGCCGTGTTCTTGGGGATGTGTTCTTATTTAGCGGTATCCAAAAAAGTGGCTACTGCAGTTGGTTTAGGTGCTGCTGTTATATTCGTATTGGCGGTTACTGTACCAATGAACTGGTTGTTAGATAAGTATTTGTTACAAGACGGAGCCTTAGTTAGGCTAGGCCCTGAGTATGCAGATTACAACCTTAGCTTTTTATCATTTATTCTATTCATTGCTACCATTGCTACAATGGTACAATTGGTAGAGATTGTAGTTGAGAAATTCTCACCTTCTTTATATAACTCATTGGGTATATTCTTACCATTGATTGCCGTAAACTGTGCAATTCTTGGTGGATCTTTATTCATGCAGGCAAGAGAAATCGAAACTTTAGGTTTAGCATTCAATTATGGTGTTAGTTCTGGTATTGGTTGGTTCTTGGCAATTTTGGCAATTGCCGCAATACGCGAAAAAATTAGATATAGTAATGTTCCTGCTCCTTTAAGAGGTCTAGGTATTACATTTATTATCACTGGTCTTATGGGTATTGGTTTTCAAAGTTTTGGTGGTATGCTAACTGGTGGCGGTGATGAAGCTGAAGAGGCTACCGAACAAGTTAATCAGATAATTCAGCCAGAGGTTGTAACACCTGTAGAAGAAGTAGTAGTAGAAAAGAACATAGAAATTGACGAAAAAGTAATTTCTTATAACGACGTAAATAAATAGACATGATTTTAGCTGCAAGTACAGGCGGAACTATTCTAATAACTGTTGTCGCATTTCTAATATTGTTGATGGCATTAGTAGCATTGCTTCTGTTTACGAAACAAAAACTATCTCCATCTGGTCCTGTAACCATTACAATTAACGGAGAAAAGAAAATTGAAGTTGCTTCTGGTGGATCGTTGTTGTCAACTTTAGGTAACCAAAAAGTTTTCTTACCATCTGCATGTGGTGGTGGTGGTACATGTATTCAGTGCGAATGTCATGTACTTTCTGGTGGTGGTGAAGCATTACCTACAGAAACTCCGCATTTTTCTAAAAAAGAATTAAACCATGGTGCACGTTTAGCCTGTCAGGTAAAGGTGAAACAAGATATGGAGATTACGATACCAGAAGAAGTTTTTGGTATTAAGAAGTGGCCAGGTAAAGTTGTGCGTAATTACAACGTCGCATCTTTTATTAAGGAGTTCGTAGTTGAAATCCCAGAAGATATGGGGTATAAAGCTGGTGGATATATTCAAATTGAGATTCCTCAATGTGAAGTTAAATTTGCTGATATTGATATTACGGCACACCCAGAAGAGCATGAAACTCCAGATAAGTTTCAAGCAGAATGGGATAAGTTCAATCTTTGGCCTTTAGTAATGAAGAATCCAGAAACGGTAGAAAGAGCGTATTCAATGGCATCTTTTCCTGCAGAAGGAAGAGAGATTATGTTGAATGTACGTATTGCAACTCCGCCATGGGATCGTGCTAAAAATGGTTGGATGGATGTAAATCCGGGTGTTGCATCTTCATATATTTTCAATCTTAAGAAAGGTGATGAAGTAGTTATTTCTGGACCTTACGGTGAATTTTTCATTAATGAGTCAGATTCAGAAATGTTATATGTAGGTGGTGGTGCAGGTATGGCACCAATGCGTTCGCATTTATATCATTTATTCAAAACCTTAAAAACTGATAGAAAAGTAAGTTATTGGTACGGTGGTCGTTCAAAACGTGAATTGTTTTATTTAGACCACTTCTATAAGTTAGAAAAAGAGTTTCCTAATTTTAAATTCTATTTGGCACTTTCAGAACCAATGGATGTTGACAACTGGAAAGTAAAAGAAAATATAGATGCACCTGGTGATGGGTTCGTAGGTTTCATTCACAATTGTGTAATTGATAATTACCTAAGTCTGCATGAGTCACCAGAAGATATTGAACTTTATTTCTGTGGACCACCATTAATGAACAAGGCTGTTCAGAAAATGGGTGAAGATTTCGGTATCCCAGATGAGCATATACGTTTTGATGACTTTGGTGGATAAGCTATAAGTGATTGAAAAAATGAAAACTAACCGATATGTAATGTATCGGTTTTTTTATAAAATTATTTTAAGATGCACGTATTAACAGAACAAGAACTTCATAATTTGGCTATGAATATTGTTGGCAAACAGTTGGAGGAAGAAGGGTTTGAGTTTTTAGCCGTAAACAGTGAATTGCGTAAAAATCCGCAGTTTGTATGTACAAAAAATAAGAAGATGCGCTTTGTTGTGGTAAAGGCAATAGAATATCCTGGTGACCCGAAGGATATGGATTTCTTTATGTCTGACCTAACAAAAATGAAAGATCATGCGATTAAATTTGAGGCTACTACCTTTTATGCTGGTGTAGGTTTGGTTAATGCAGCAGATCACAATTTGCCAGTTTATTTAGATGAAGAGTATATTGTTGATTATGACGGCTTAATAGAAATATGAAAAAGTATATTTATGTAGTTGCCGTATTAATAGGGCTAGTATATTCTTGTAAAGAAAATAAAGCTGAATTTCGTAATGAAAATACTGGTGGTGCTTTAGGCACTTCGTATAGTATTATTTCAATCTCTAGCGATGAATTAGATTTACAAAAAGATATTGACTCCGTATTTGCGGTAATCAACCATTCTTTATCCACTTATATTCCCGACTCAGATATCTCTAGAATAAATAAGGGGGATAGTACTATAATGGTTGATAAGATGTTTCAAGAGGTATTTAATCTGTCTAAATCAATTCATAAAGAAACCAATGGCTTTTTTGACCCAACGGTTGGTACGCTTGTAAATGCATGGGGATTCGGACCTGAACGTCAAATTTCGATGGACAGTCTTAAAATAGATAGTTTGCTGAATTATGTAGGTTTGGATAAGATTACTTTGGATGATAGTAATCATATAGTAAAAATAAATTCTAATATCTACTTAGATTTTAATGCTATTGCTAAGGGATATGCTATTGACAGACTTGCTGCTATGTTAGATGCTAATGGTATAGAAAACTATTTAATTGAAGTAGGAGGTGAGTTAGTAGCCAAAGGTAAGAATACCATAAAAGATAAATTTTGGGTGGTCGGTATCGATGACCCTGAAATGGAGGTAAATAGAGCTACCAAAATAGTAATTAATTTAAATGATAGGGCATTAGCGTCTTCGGGTAATTACCGTAAGTTTAGGGTCGATGAGGAAACTGGTAAAAAGTATGTGCATACGATAAACCCTAAAACAGGTTATACCCAAGCATCTAATACACTTGCTGTAACGATATTGGCAGATAACTGTGCTACCGCAGATGCTTATGCAACAGCGTTAATGGCAATGAATATAGAGGATGCTTTTAAGCTCGTTGAAGAAAATAAAAGGCTAGAAGCTTATATTATTTACTTAGATGAGAATGGTGATACGCAAGAGTTTTCGACTGAAGGGTTTAAAGCGCTTGTAGTGAAATAACTATTTTTTTACGAACGGAATTATCTCTCCAGGAGCTAAGCGATATCTATTGATGTTTTCTTGGCTCATTAGCTTTGTAAAATCTATTTCTTCTACCGTAAAACCGATACCTCTTAGTT
>JANQUX010000463.1 GCA_030730545.1 Maribacter sp.
AAATCGGCAGGTATGGGCGCTGTCATAAATGATGGTGCTGTAACCTTTAGAGTATGGGCTCCGAATGCAGTGAAAGTTTTCGTTGGCGGTAGCTTTAATAATTGGTCTGAAAACGAGATTGTTCTCGAAGCAGAAAATAACGGGTATTGGTCTGTAAGTACAGATCAAGCATCAGAAGGTGATGAATATAAATTCTTTATCGAATATAACGGTAAGCTTTTGTCAAGAAATGACCCGTATGCCTATGAGGTAACAAATAGCAACGGTAATTCTATTATAAGAACATTAGATTTCAAATGGGAAGATGAAGATTTTAAAATGCCAAGCTGGAACGAGCTTGTCATTTATGAACTTCACGTAGGTACTTTTAATCGTTCTGCACCAGATGCGGTGGGTACATTCGAAGATGTCATCGAAAAACTAGCATACTTAAAGAACTTGGGTATAAATTGTATAGAATTATTACCTGTGGCTGAGTTCGCAGGTGGAATATCTTGGGGTTACAATCCCGCTCACCCGTTTGCTATAGAACAAGATTATGGTGGTCCAGATGCATTTGCAAAACTGGTCAATGAGGCGCATAAAATGGGTATTGCCGTTATTATGGATGTTGTCTATAATCATTTCGGTCCGTCAGATGTAGATTTATGGCAATTCGATGGATGGAGCGAAAATGACAAAGGCGGAATTTATTTTTACAACGATCATAAAAGCGAAACCCCATGGGGCGATACCAGACCAGACTATGGTAGAGAAGAAGTACGGCAGTACTTGCGTGACAATGCCATGATGTGGATCGAGAAATATCATTGTGACGGTTTACGAATGGATGCTACTTCGTACATACGCTACGAAGGTGGTGGGTTTGGTTACGATACAGAAATCGAAGAAGGCAATGTTTTAATGCGCGATATCAATTCAGAGATTAGAGAAAAATATCCGCATGTATTAACGATTGCAGAAGATCTAAAAGGAGACAGTAGGGTTACCGATGCTGTTGAGCACAACGGGTTGGCATATGGTTCTCAGTGGGATATGAATTTCGTTCACCCGGTAAGAGAGGTCATAGAAGATACGCATGACGACAGTAGAGATTTGCAGAAAATTATTGATGCATTAGAGTTTAGATATAGTAATGATGCTTTTTGCCGAATTGTATATACCGAATCTCATGATGAGGTTGCCAATGGTAAGGCAAGGGTTCCAGAAGAAATTCAACCTGGTGATGCAGAAAGTGATTTTGCCAAGAAAAGAGCCATTTTGGGTATGGTGTTGACGTTAACATCGCCAGGTATACCAATGCTTTTTCAAGGACAGGAGTTTATTGAAGATGAGTATTTTCAAGATACCGAAGGCTTAGATTGGAAAAAGGAAGAAAAGCACAAGGGTATAGAAAACTTGATAAGAGATATTATTAAGTTGAGAACAGGAGAGACTGAAGGCGGTAAAGGATTAAGAAGTCAACATGTTGAGATTTTACATAGTAACCACGATACTAAAATATTGGCATATAACCGTTTCGACGGTAATGATCCAACAGAACCAGTTCTTGTAGTTTTGAATTTTAGCAATCAAGATTACGAAGATTATGGTATAGGTTTAAATGAAAACGAATCGTTTGAATTAAGAATTAATGCGGGTAGTAAAATCTACGATAAAGATTTCTCAGAATTGCCGGTAGATGGTGTTGAAGTAGTTGAGGAAAGCACAGATGCTAAAAACTGGACGGGT
This sequence comes from Maribacter sp., assembly GCA_030730545.1. Taxonomy (GTDB): domain Bacteria; phylum Bacteroidota; class Bacteroidia; order Flavobacteriales; family Flavobacteriaceae; genus Maribacter. The sequence goes on from JANQUX010000463.1 coordinate 1,732, forward strand.
AAAATAAATATTCCGGCTTATGGGGCATTAATTTTTACGAAATCTTAATCGTATTACTGGTATTCATTATTACAGACGGCTTTTTAGTAGGGTTAAACTTACAATAAAGCCGTTTTTTAAGCTTAGATTTAAAAGTGGTAATATTTTATTGTATTTTGTTATAGAATGTTTTTCTAAAATAATAATTTTACAAGCTCTTATGCAGCAAACTAATTGTGATGTATTGAATGGAATATAGTTTCATATATAACCCTGAAAAATTGGTTAATGAAGTATTTCGAAAAACAATGGTCGCTGCAGAGGTTGATTTTGAAATGTTGCAAGACGGTACCATTAAGTTGCCCAATGATTTAAGCGAAGAAAAACTTACATTTATTTCATCGCAGCTTGAAGGTTTTGGTATAAAGATTCAAACCAGAGAGAATCGAGATATCGTTGAAGAAATTAAGATTTATATTAAGAAGATGGTTTATGAGGGCGATATTAGAAATGTAAAAATTTCTGAACTGCTCACCAATCAATTGGGTTTTAGTTATCCATATCTTTCCAATCTATTTTCTAGTAAAACGTTTACCTCGATAGAGAATTTTTATATATTAGTGCGCATTGAAAAAGTGAAGGATTTAGTACTATTGGATAATACAAGTTTAAGTGAAATTGCTCATGACTTGAATTTTAGTAGTGTGCCTCACTTGTCGAATCAGTTTAAGAAGGTAACTGGGTTAACCATCACCCAGTATATTAAGTTTAGAAAAAGGTAAGAAGAATGGTTCTTCTTTCAATACATGAAAAGTGAAAATGGATAAATTAAGAATACTACTCGTTGACGATGACGAAGACGACAGACAGTTTTTTGCAGATGCATTGGAAGGAATTGAACTTAATACAGATTTACACCAATTAGAAAATGGTAAAAGCTGTATGGAATATTTACTGAGCAATACCGATAATACACCTGATTTAGTATTTCTAGATTTAAATATGCCTATTATGAATGGGTTTGAATGTTTAGAAGCAATTAGACGTACCCCTCATTTAAAAGACTTGTTGGTAGCTATTTATTCTACCTCATCGGCAGAAAGAGATATCGAAGAAACTTTTGAAAAAGGAGCGAACATCTACATTAAAAAACCTTCAAGCTTTAATGAACTTAAAAAGTCATTGAAACAGGT
>JANQUX010000464.1 GCA_030730545.1 Maribacter sp.
TTTCATCTCTCAACAAATAGGTCGTACTTTCCATTGTATGACCAGGTGTATGTAACACCTTAAATGTAATCTTACCTAATTTAAATTCTTGTCCGTCTTTGGCGATGATTGCATCGAAAACAGGGTTTGCCGTAGGACCGTAAATAATAGGCGCACCGGTTTCTTTAGATAGCGTTACATGCCCACTAACAAAATCTGCATGAAAGTGAGTTTCAAATATATACTTGATCTTTGCATTGTCGTTTTCAGCCCTTTTAATATACGGACTCACCTCTCTCAATGGGTCAATTATTGCTACTTCACCATCACTCTCAATGTAATATGCTCCCTGAGCCAAACAACCTGTATATATCTGTTCTATATTCATACGATACTATTTTAATGTTCAAAAACCTCTTCACCTTAAGGTACGGGTTTTATTTAATTTAGGCCTCTTTTAGATTTAGCCATTCTACTATTTTCGTAAGCTACTTTTGCAGCCAATAATGAAATCTCATTTGGGTCGTCAAAGAAATTAACCGCTTCTTTCGTTTTCACGAATAAAAACTCCCGTTGCAATTCTTTAATGATTCCGGTATTAAAAATGATATCTCGTGTAGGTCCAATAGCACCTGCAATGTAGAACTGAAGTCCCCTATCTCGAATATCATGTATCAATTTCGTAAGCATATCAGCCGCGGTAGCATCTATATAATTTATAGCCTCTGCGTTCAAAATTATACCTTTTAACTGCGGTCCTTTAGCCCTAATATGTTTTAATAACTGCTTTTTAAAATAGGCTGAATTACCAAAGTACAATTGCGAATCGAAACGCACTATTAATAAATCATTGCGCACCACAACCTCATCTGCAAAACGAATTACATTTTTATAATAGTCAGAATTACCAATGTTACCTATCTCAACAAAATGTGGTTTTGATGTTCTATACACCATTAATAATAAAGAACACAGCACACCAATTAAAATACCTTGGGTTATACCAATGAACAAGGTGATGATAAAGGTAATCAACATGACGAAAAACTCATCTTTTCTATTAAGCCATAAATGCTTAAAGTAAGCTATATCTATAAGTTTTACGACAGACACCATAATAATACTCGCCAATATAGCATTGGGTAAATATTGAAATAATGGGGTTAAAAACAGCAAGGTCAGCACTACCAAGATGACACTGAAAATAGACGATAGATTTGTTTTGGTACCGGCATCATAACTAATTGCCGATCTAGAAAAACTTGCGGTAACCGGGTAACCTTGAAAAAAAGACCCAACAATATTTGAAGAACCAATTGCTATTAATTCTTGATTTGCCTGAATAGTATCTTCACCCGTTTTATCTTCAATCGCCTTACCAATAGATATAGCCTCTAAATACCCCACCAACGCTAAAGCAATCGCTATAGGCGCTAATTGTTTCATATTTTCTATGTCGATTGTTGGTAACACAAAAATTGGCAGACCGCTTGGCACGCTACCTACCAGTTTAATACCAAAAACGTTTAACTGAAACAGGTATACCGCTACAATACCGAGTACCACAATAATTAGAATACCGGGTATATTTCTATTCCATTTTTTAAAACCAAGTAACAGTGCTATACCCACCAGACCTATGGTAAAATCTACCCAATTGATTTCGCCCAGTTTATAAAAAATATTAAAAATAGTTTCATAGATTTTATTGCTGCCTGGCACAGAAACACCTAATAAATGTTTCAGCTGACTTAACACAATAATAATCGCTGCCGCGGATGTAAAACCACTAATAACAGGCTTGGAAAGAAAATTGACCAAAAAACCCATTCGCAATACACCTAGCAAAAACTGAATGCAACCCACCATTAGGGTAAGCAACACGACCATTATAATGTAGTTTTCTACACCTGTAATTGCCAATGTCCCTAAACCTACGGCAACCAATAACGAATCCATCGCAACAGGCCCAACGGCTATTTTTCGTGATGTTCCTAAAAGTGCATAGGTCAATATCGGAAATAAAGAGGCATATAGACCATGAACTGGGGGCAACCCTGCAATCATTGCATACGCCATACCTTGTGGCACCAAAACGATACCAACGGTTAAACCAGCCAACAAATCTTTTATGAAGTAAGCTTTTTTATAGGTAGAAACCCATTCCAGAAAAGGGAAAATGTTTTTCACACCGTAAATTTAATCATTTCAAAGGGCATAAAATCAGATTTTATAACCATTACATTATGGATTCAAAAGTCTGTTGAATTCCAACGCTTTTTCTACCCAAAAATCAAGATCATCTTCAGTGTCGAATCCATCGGGACCTACAAATAAATAGCCACGAATCGGTTTTCCCGTAAAATCCATTGGACTACTGCCCGGTTTGTGTAGTAGTTCTTCATAATTTAATTTACCAACACGAATCATTAACCTGTCTTCTTCAATTTTCTTGTCGTACATAACACCAATGCACATTTTAGTATTGACCATAAATATGAGTCCGCCCATCATTTTCTTCTCCTCCAATTCGCCCTTTCCTTTTAATCGAGGTCGAACCCTATCTGCTAAATACTCACTAAATGCCATTACTTAGAAATTAAGTTCTTCTGGTTCTAGTTCTTTATAGACTACTTCTTGGGCAATCGATTCTATATTTCCTGCATAGCTTTTACCACGCAGTTTGCCCACAGTATGTGCTTGTATTGCCACATTGTTATTTGAGCTTAACAGCCCTTTTAATTTTTTCTCAAAATCTGCCGATGAAGTTAGCCACTGCTCTTCCTTCTCATCTGCCAACATTAATGGCATACGTGGTTCTTTCAGTTTTGGGTTATTATGAATTTTAGCCATCATACCATTACCGACTGTAGTTACAATTGAAAATGAATTGATAGTACCGCCATGTTCAGGGTGTATCC
>JANQUX010000465.1 GCA_030730545.1 Maribacter sp.
ATATCCAAGATGGTGAAGCAATTAGCACCGTACCTTTTATTGATGGTTGGTTAGACGAAGTAGCTCAAAAAGCAACAGGAAGACCTGTAGATATTTTAATGCTAAAAGATGGTTCTATGCTGATTTCAGATGATTTTGGCGATGCCATATATCGTGTTTCTTACAGCGAAACTGCTGTAGCAAACAACCAGTAGATTTACGAACGCAATAGAAAAATAAGCAGCTTTTATGGCTGCTTATTTGTTTGCTAAATGGTCAAGTTCTTTACGCAACCCTTATATTTATAATCCGTATTTATTTAATTGCAACAGCATCATGAACGACTCAAATTCTCGCAGAACATTTTTAAAACAGACCGGTGTGCTTTCGGTAAGTTCTATACTGCCATTATCTGTATTACCAATGGATTATAAATATAAAATGGGTTTGCAATTGTTCACCATTCGTGATGCTATGGCAAAAGACCCTATTGGGAGTATTAAATATGCACGTGAGCTAGGGTATAATGACGGAGAAATTTATGGTTACGATGGTGAGAACGATACGTATTACGGTATAAAATCTAAGGAATTTAAATCACAGATTGATGATTTAGATTTTACCATTTCTAGTGGCCATTACGATTTTTCTAGTCATTTTAACGATTCTGATGAAAAACTTTTACGTTATGTTGACCAATGTATAGACGGTTCACATACTTTAAACAGCACCTACATTACTTGGCCATGGTTAGCTCCTGAATACCGAACCATTGAAAATTTTAAAGTCTTGAAAGATAAATTAAATATAATTGGAGAGCAGGTAACCAATGCAGGCTTGCAGTTCGCATATCACAACCATGATTTCGAATTCATCGACCATAATGGTGAGCAAGGCTATGATATTATTTTATCTGGTACAGATGCAAATTTGGTAAAACTACAGATGGATATGTACTGGGTCGAACATTCTGCAAATAAGAGTCCGGCTGAATTAATCGCCGAAAACCCAGGTCGCTATGTTATGTGGCATATTAAAGATATGGACAAAGTAACTCGAGATTATTCTGAAATGGGTAATGGATCTATTAATTACAAAAGCATGTTATCATCTATCAATAAAGATGATCTACAATATTACTATATAGAACAAGGCGGTAATTTTGCTGAGAATTCTATGCAAAGTATTACCGATAGCGCTACCTATTTTAAAAAACATCTTCAACGTTATTTATAAATTTTATGAGTTATCCTGATAAAGTATATTTGAACGGAAGTATTGTAAATTCTGCGGATGCTAAAGTATCTGTTTTCGATCGCGGATTTATTTTTGGTGACGGATTATATGAAGTAATGGTTCAGATCAACGGCAGATTCTTTTATGAAAAGGAACACCTAGACCGCTTACGATTAGGACTCCAAAAAATCAATATAGAATTTGATGTTAGTGTGCTCTCAAATGAAATTACCACTTTATTAAAGTCAGTAGGGCTAACCGATAAAGATTGTATGCTTTATATTCAAATTACTAGGGGAGTAGCACCAAGACAACATTCATTTCCTGAAGATATAAAACCTACAGTTATGATGTATGCCGTACCAAAGGTTTTGCCTGAAATAAATGCGGTAAATGCCCATGTAATTACCAGAAAAGATTTTAGATGGTCTCGTTGCGATATTAAAATGACGTCTCTTTTAGGTAATGTGATGTTGAATGAGGAAGCCATGCAGCATGAATGTTACGAAACTATATTACATAGAAACGGAGTATTTACCGAGGCATCTCACAGCAATCTGTTTTTCGTAAAAAATGGGGTAGTATACACACATCCGGCAGATGAATATATTCTTAATGGTATTACTAGAATTGTAGTAATTGAGCTTTGTCACTCTTTAGGTATAGAAATTAGAGAAACTCCTATTTCATTAGCAAAATTGAATACTGTTGATGAAGCATTCTTAACAGGAACGACTACACAGGTCGCTGCAATTCAACAAATTGATGACTACATACTATATACAGGGAATGAAAAAGGCCCCGTAACACAAAGATTACAAGAGGCCTTTTTAAAACTTAAATAAGATTCTAGTCTACTTTAAAATAAGTAAAAAATTCATCTGCATCTTTAATATCCATCAGGTTTAAAATGTAGCATACTTCACTTAAGTCAGAAAAATCAAGTCCGCCTTCAGCAACACTTTCATTTAAATATCTACCATCATTTCCGTTATACTTGTTTCCTAAACGTATAGCAGTATTCCATACTTTAGTCAAGTGTTCATCGTTTAATTTCGATTCCCAATCTACCTTACCATCAGACTTAAAGCCAGGTGTACCATTACCCACTTCATTACCATCTGCAATTTTATGGTAATCTGTAACCGTTTTTGTATACATAAGTTTAACAGGTTTAGTAACCGACTCGTTCCAATCGCTATGCTGAACAACATGAACACTTTCTCTTTTTTTGATTGAAGGATCCTTTGCTGACAACTCCTTAACCCATTCTGAAGTGAAATCTGACTGTCCGGCTTCTGCCACCCAAATAGAACCTCCATTTTTAATGATTTTTAATGCCTTAGTTACCAATTTATCTACCGAAGTTTTCCATTCTTTATCTGCATCTAACCAATTTTCATTAAATACCATTGGCATTAATTCGTTTGGTGGTACGTATAAACCTTTTTGAATGCCATAAGTGCCTGCGACAGCGAGATAATTGAGATCTTTATAGTCGGGATGATTTAGTAGCGTAGCAAAACCTGCTGCGGTATGTAAATCATCAATATCGGTTTTACAGTCTAACTGCACTAACAATAAATCTTTATCAATATTGAATTTAGGTTCTTGGGCTATAACACTGTAAGAAATAAATAATGTTGTTTATTCAAGACAATATATTTATAACGATGGATTAT
>JANQUX010000466.1 GCA_030730545.1 Maribacter sp.
GCGCTCGTTTGCAACGAGTGCCCAAAGCATTAAGGAACTTTATTATGACTGAATTATAAATTAGAATTATTACCATATCTCCAAGATTTTAATTGATATGGTACTGATTGCCAACTAGCCATTGTGTTGATATCGTAAACTTGTACTTACTCGGCACGGCACTCGGCACAGACGAGCGCTAGCCAAGTAAAACGAATTACATAATTTAAACAAAAAGCAGTAATACCGACTTTTTTGACAAATGTCATATTTTATCGCAAAAGCATGCTTAATTTTGTAAATCGATTTAAAGAAACCAACATATGTCACAATTTCATCCACTAACGGTAAAACATATTAAAAAATTAACGCCAACTTCAGTTGCCGTTACATTTTCAATTCCGAAAGAATTGGCACAGACTTTCACTTTTACGGCAGGTCAATACATTACCATTAAAAAAGAAATAAAAGGAAAAGAGCTAAGAAGAGCCTATTCAATTAGTTCTTCTCCTGAAAAAGACGGAATCACCATTGGTATCAAAAAGGTAGATAATGGCGGATTCTCTAACTACGCCAACTCAGAATTAAAAGTTGGTGATACTTTAGAGGTTATGGAACCAGACGGTCGTTTTGTTTTTAAAACAACCAAAGACGTTCAAAACATTGCAGCCTTTGCCGCAGGTAGTGGTATTACCCCTATAATGAGTATTGTAAAATCGGTTTTAGATAGTAACCCGAAGAATAAATTTGTTTTGGTTTACGGAAACAAATCTTACGAAGAGACTATGTTTTACACCGATTTGGTGAAACTAGAACTAGAATATGCCAATCGGTTTTTTGTATACTTCACCAACAGTCAAACTCGTGAAGACAAGGCTTTATTTGGTAGAATAGATACCTCAACGGTAAACTATGCATTATTAAATAGGCATAAGGATGTTGATTTTGATGGCTACTATTTATGCGGACCAGAAGAGATGATTCGTTTGGTTCAAGATACTTTAGTAGAGAATGAAGTTGAAAAAGATAAAATCCATTTTGAGCTTTTTACTCCCACTGAAATAAAAGAAGAATTACCTGTACAAGCAGATGGTCAAACTTCTATAACCGTTCTTGTTGATGATGAAGAATTTCAGTTTACCATGGATAAGAAAACGGTGATTCTTGATGCTGTTTTAAAAGAAAATATTGATGCGCCATACTCATGTCAAGGCGGAGTATGTAGTAGCTGTATTGCCAAGGTAACTGAAGGAAAAGCAGAAATGGTCATGAACCAAATTTTAACGGATAAGGAAATCGCAGACGGATTTATTCTAACCTGCCAAGCCCACCCAACGACACCTACTATTAAGGTAGATTATGATGATGTGTAATCCACTTAATCCCCAAAGGGGAAACAAGTAAAAATTTACTTTTACAGCCAGTTCTCAATTCTGGTTATTAAATATTTATACAATCGTCTTTGCGAGGTACGAAGCAATCTGTTATTTAGGAACAACTATTCAACAGATACTACACGTGGTTCACAAAGACGTTTTTCTTTTTTACATTATTCTCTTACCCAAAGTCAAAATAAAATTTGATTGAGTCATCCTTTCTGGGGCGTTGCAATAGCTTTGAAAACATTTTCAATTCTCACTAGCTATGACCATCGAAATCATTGGTGTATTTATCATCATCGCAGCTGTAATTATATTGTTTGCGTTTGAGATTTTTCCGATGGATAAAATATCCTTCTGTATTATTGCCGCCTTATTATTAACAGGTTTGGTTTCTCCCGAAGAAGCCGTCAGCGGGTTTTCTAACAAAGCGGTGATTACCATTTTATGTCTGATGATTTTAGCAATTGGATTGGAGGAAAACGGCGCAATTTCTTATCTCGCGAAGGGACTCAAAATTTTAAAGAACTGGCCTGTCGTATTAGCCACAGTTGCTATTATGCTCATTGCAGGTAGTATTTCTGCCTTTGTAAGTTCAACTGCTGTAGTAATTGTTTTTATAAAGATAGTTGCCGAGCTACGAGAAAAGTATCAACTACCACCAGGTAAATTATTATTACCCATATCATTTGCCAGTATTTTAGGTGGTAGTTGTACCCTAATGGGAACCTCAACGAACTTATTGGTCAGTAATATCGCTGCTAGATACACAGGCGAAAAACTCGGATTTTTTGAATTTTCGCTCATGGGAATCACTTTTTTAGGTATTTCTGTGGGTATTATTGCTCTTTTCTATCGTTTTTTACCAATTGATAATGGCGAGCTTTCAGACAACTATGATCTTGATCGCTATCTTTTGACATTGACTATTGAAGAAGATTCTCCTTTAGTCGATAAACCCATTGGCGAAAGCTTTATGTATAAGGAAGTAGATATTACAGTGTTACGCTTATCTAGATATGGCTATGACCAAAACCTTGAAAATCATGATTTACTGATAAAACCGAACGATGTCATTCTTTTACATTGCAGCTTAGAGAATCTCCAAAAAATGCGCGGGGAAGGATATTTTGATATTGATGTAGCCGAAAAAGATCAATTTAAATCCACCAAAAACACTCAAATTAAGAAGGTCGGCAGCTCAGAAAATGATTCTGCAAAGAATGCTGACAAGAATGATGAAAGTTTATTGCTAGAACTTTTGTTATTACCAGGATCTAAATTTTTAGGAAGAAATTTAACCGAATTAAAAACGATGTTAATGCCAAGAGCAATACCTCTGGCAGTAAATAAGCGAAAGAAACTACGTATTCTTCAAAACCGGTTACATCAAAGTAATCATGAATTTACCAAGTTACACGTTGGCGACCGTTTGTTGATACAGACAAAACCTGAATACGTTTCTAATTTTGAAAATAGTAATAGTTTGGCAGTGTTAAACCAATATGAGGGTCGAACGCCTGCTACTC